>JAJRUH010000097.1 GCA_024277895.1 Bacteroidota bacterium
TATATAAATACTGCGAAATAAGAGAAATTTGAAAGATGATGTGCCTGTGGGCAGCTAAAATATTTTACACAAGTGCAAGGAAATAGGGTAAAATGAATTAAAAACTTTGCACTTGTATATGTAAATAGTCTTGTAAGTAGCTGAAATGCAAATATTTCAGCGTTTTTCAGCACGCCCTAATATAAATCATACTTTAAAAGTCGGCATTCTATTTTCCCGTTGAATAATTGAAATTTTTGCGAAGGTTTTAATCCGATATTTTTGACTGCATCCGGATTTCCGGAAAATATATAACTTGACCAATTTTTATAGCCTTTTTTTAAAGTGTCTCCGGTTTCTTTGTATAATTTATTTATATTTAATGATTTTAAACGTTCATTATAAGGCGGATTTGTAACAATCAGTCCTTTTTTATTCTCAAATTTAGTATTTAAAAAATCTCTATTCAAAACTGTAATATGTTTTCTTAATCGGGCTTCCGAAATATTTTTTTTTGCAATTTTTGCAATTTCTTCATCAATATCGGTACCGATTATTTTCACGGTTATTTCTTTTTTTATTTTTTTCTCTGCTTCTCGTTTTATCTTATTCCACAATTGATAATTATAATTTTTGAATTTCTGAAAAGCGAAATATTTTCTGCTGTATGCCGGCGGAATATTCATAAAAATTCGTGCTGCTTCAATTAAAATAGTTCCTGAACCGCACATCGGATCATAGAAATAATCAATGTTTTTATAATCTGTCAGCATAACAATTCCTGCGGCTAATACTTCATTTAACGGTGCCGGACCTGTTCCGATTCTGTATCCTCGTTTAAACAGCGCATCACCGGAAGTGTCAATTGAAAGGGTACATTTATTTCCGTTTATGTGCAGGTTTATTTTTTTATCGGGATTTTTTATATTTACGGAAGGACGTTTATCATATTTTTTTGTAAAAAAATCTGCAATTGCATCTTTTGTTTTTAAAGCAGCAAATTGTGAGTGTTTATGAATATTTGAGTGAATGGTTTTATCAATGGAAAAGGTTTCGTTAATGTCAATATAGTCATTCCAATTAAGTGAATTAACTTTTTCATACAGTTCATCTGATGAATTTGCCGTAAATTCCGTAATTTTTTGTAAAATATTCAGTGCTGTTCTCACTTCATAATTTGCTCGATACATTATTTCGGTATCGCCTTCAAAACTTACTGCTCTTTTTAAAATTTTAATATTGCCGGCACCTATTTTTTTCAGTTCGGAAGCTAAAATTTTTTCCAGACCGTGAAACGTTTTTGCGGTAAATAAACATGGCTCTTTATCTGACATTTTGTTTTCTGATAATTTTTGAAAAAAGTTTCGGAAAGAAACGTTTAACATACACACCTAAAACTTCTTTTCCTCCGAAAATAACCTCTTGTTTTCCTTTTTTTAATGCTTTTAATGCTCGTTTTGCAAAATATTCGGGAGACATCCCTTTCTCAATACCCGGGTCGTTTTGCTTTTGTGCCGTACCGTCCTTTGTAAGAGCATTTACGGCAATATTTGTGTTGATATAAGAAGGACAAAATAAAGTAACTTTTATACCGTAGTCATATATTTCGGCTCTTAAGGTATCAAAAAATCCGTGCAAAGCATGTTTCGAAGCTGCATAAGCCGAACGCAGAGGAATTTCAAATTTCCCGGCTAAGCTGGTCATTACGGCAATATGTCCTGAGTTATTTTTTATCATTTCGGGTAATACTGATTTGGTTAAGATAACAGTGCCGAAATAATTTATATCCATAATTCTTTTGTCAACTTCAATTTTTGTGTTTTTTGCTAATGCTCTTTGGCTGACACCGCCTACGTTAAACAGCAAATCAATTTTACTAAATTTTCCGATTACAATTTTTACTAAATCGGGTATTCTGCTATGTTCTGTGAGATTAAAGGGTAAAACGAATATTTTCTCAGGTTCAAATTTGCAATTATTCTTCACGCGTTCTAATTCTTCCGGTTCATGAGAAGAAATAATTAATTGAGCTTTTTCATTATTAAAAGCATAAACCAATGCTTCACCGACACCCGATGACGCTCCTGTAATCCAAATAATTTTATCTTTATAGTACATTCTCAACTTAAATCTTTAATTTTGCTGTGCAAACATAAGCAAAACTCTTTAATTCAGAAAAAAATGAAGAAAATTGCATTAATATCCGTATTTGTAACGTTTTTAATTTTTCAGTTTAATTTGATGTATGCTCAGAAAAATGATTCCTTGTTTACTTATGTTAAAGGAGGGTATTTTAACAGAGGAAGTAATTCCGGAGATGCTGATGAAAAACCTGTTCGTAAAATAAAAATTAATAATTTTTTAATCGGTAAATATGAAGTAACAAATGCAGAATATTGTATTTTTTTAAATTATTTAAAACCGGATGTGCATTTGCTGAGAAAATATATTGATATAAAAGGACATTATAAAGACTTAAAGTGCCGTATTTATGAAAAAGATTCTGTGTATTATGCAGAAAAAGGATATGAGAATTTGCCCGTTATTTATGTAAGTTGGTTCGGTGCTGACGCATACAGTAAGTTTGCAGGAGGACGATTACCTACTGAAGCCGAGTGGGAATATGCAGCAAAAGGCGGTAATATTTTTTTTCTGTTAAAACTTTTTCGGAATTATTTGTATGCCGGGAGTAATAAGCCGAGTACAGTTTCATGGTATAGAGATAATTCTGAAAATAAGCCGCACAGAGTAGGACATAAGAAAGCTAATATGGCAAATACGTTCGATATGAGCGGAAATGCCGAGGAGTGGTGTAGTGATTGGTATTCGTCAGAGTATTATAAAAGCAGTCCGAATGAAAATCCGCAGGGTCCCGAAATCGGCAGAATGAAAGTTCACAGAGGCGGTTCGTGGTACAACACACCGGAAATGCTGCGTATAACAAACCGCAGAGCTTCAAAACCGGTAACTCAAAATTCTTTAATAGGTTTCAGAATTGTGAAAGACATTGCTGCTCTTTCTGTTAAAAAAACTAAATAAAATTTGATTTTTTAATTTTAAAGTACGAACTTTGGTTTTTGTTCAACTTAAATCAAAAGAATATGAAAAAACAAGTTTTATTTACAGTATTTTTTATTTCCGTAAATTTATTAATTTTCGGACAAAACATCATTCATTCGAATAAGATATTTTATACCGGGAATAATGCTTCGGTTTATTGTCTGAAAGGAACAGCTGTTACCTTAAACAGTTCCGGAAAACTTATTTCGGGGGTATTATCAAGAGATCAGATATTCTATAACGGCAAAAACGGTTCTGTATATTGTACAAAAGGAACTAATGTAACTTTTTACGAAACAGGGAAAGTTATGTCAGCGAAACTTTCAAGAGATCAGATATTCTATAACGGCAAAAACGGTTCTGTATATTGCACGAAAGGAACTAATGTAACTTTTTATGAAACAGGGAAAGTTAAGTCAGCGAAACTTTCAAGAGATCAGATATTTTATAACGGCAGAAACGGTTCTGTATATTGCACGAAAGGAACTAATGTAACTTTTTACGAAACAGGAAATGTTGAAACAGCCGTACTTTCAAGGAATCAAATTTTTTATGCTGCAGGAAATAAATCAAGAAAATTTAATAAAGGAGATATCGTGAATTTTTATGAAAACGGATTTATCAGATAAAAAATATTTAATTTAAAAATCTTAATCAGTCAGTTTAGTAAAAATTGACTGATTTTTTTATCTGAATAAACGAATGGTTCCTTTTGAAGCTGTTGTTACTGTGTTTTCAGCAGGTTTTTTATTTTTCTTCCCTCCTCTGTCGCCTTGATATGTTATGCCGTCTTTTCCTTTGGCATATATTACGTAGTAATATACACCCGGAGATGCGGTAATCCCGATCATATTTTTTCCGTCCCATCCTACGTTTATTGCATCTTCCTGACTTTTGGTTTCATACATTTTTTCACCCCAGCGATTGTATATGGTTAAATGAAATTCTTTCATTCCTTTTAAGCTTTCTTCAGAAAATTTATACACATCATTAATTCCGTCGCCGTTGGGAGTAAAAACGTTCGGACTTTCTATTTTTGACGGTTCTACGGAAACATCTATTGTAAGTGTATCGTAATCAATACACCCGTTTTTGTTTGTTGCAGTTAAAACAGCTTTATAATTTCCTTTTTCAAGATATTTATGAGAAATTGTATCTTCTTCAATAATAAGCTCTGTCGGACTTTTATCTCCGAAATTCCATTCTTTTTCAACAGCCCAACTTGTTGTATTTTCAAAAGCAACGTTTAATTTAGCTACTCCGTTTTCAGGATTTGCTGTTGCACTTGCTTCTTCAACTGTAAGAGTTATTGACGTATCCTGAGGACAACCGAAATTATTAATTATATGAAATTTATATCCGTTATTTCCGTATATCTCGGGTGCAGCTGTTGCATTTCCGCTTATGGTGTCTCCGAGAGACATTATTTGTGTTAAACTTGCATTCTTGCCTTCCCAATATGTGCCGTATAAAGTTCCGTTAATGGTTTTAGATTGAAGAAGAGTATCTTTAAATGTCCAATTTTCGGGTAAAATATCTTTTTTGAATTTAATTACCCAAGAAAAAACAAAACCATTATCGGTATTTTGGTTATCAGTAATATCCAAAGTCCAAGTGCCGTTCATCGGACAGCCGGCAAAATTGTCAAAACTCTCTTCCGGAAGGTAAGCATTTTCGGGTATCGGGCTTAAAGTAGTGCTGTTTATAACACCCGAAACCGATGCGTTACTCCAATAATATTGATAGGGTGTTCCGGCTTCCGAACTTGCTTCGTCGTCAATAGGTTCGCCGAGATAGGCGTGGTTTGTTGCGTCAAAATTTTTTAAAATTACCGATGTTCCGTTTTCGCAACTCAATTTTATTTGCAAATTTCCCATATCGGAATGTTCAAAATTAATTCCTACGGAATCAATATCTCCGATGTTATATATTGTTCCTTCCGGAAATTCGTCAAACGAAATAGTTGATTGATAGGGCAATATATCCGAAATTTCTTTTGCGGGGTCTTCTTTTACTTCGTAAATTATGCTGTCTTTCCATTCGACCGGATATGCTTTCCCTATAAGATTTGCCGAACTGCCTTTGCATATTCCCGTTTGGTCTTCGGGTAAATCAACTTTTGTTTTTGAATAGTTCGGAGGCATTGCAATTTTAAGGGGTAAAATTTTAAAACCTTCGTTTAAACTTGCATCAACTACTTTTAATTTTATCCGGTAACCGCCTCCTCCCGAAAATTGATGTGCAACCGAGTCTTTATCCGTTCCGGAAGTTGTTGCTCCGTCGTCAAAATCCCAATAATATTCGGCATTTGTAACAGAGCTGCCTCCGTCGGTAACCGTTGCTTTAAACCAATAAACAGAATCGCGACATCCGCTTAAAGTATCACCGTCAGTCGGATACAGCGGGACAAGTTTACTCGAAATTGAAATATTCAATTGAGAAAATACGCTGAAAGGTAATAAAATCAGAAAAATGATAAAAACTTTTTTCACTTTAAAGTATTTTTATGCAAAATTAATAAATCCGCCAAAACAACAAATTTTCTTTTAAAACATAAAAACAATAAAAATATTATATTAATTTTTATTTTGTATTATTTTTGGAGGCGGAGTGTTAAGTTTTTGCAGGATATCTTTTCGAAAGGAATATCTTTTTCAAAAGGACGGCAGTAATTCCTTTTTCTGATGCTATAAAGAAGGAAAAATATCTTGAAAATATTTAAGCGACATATTTTGTCATAGTGATTATATATTTTTGTATATGTTTAATCTAAAAGAGCAAAAAAATAAACCTGTCAGGCTTTTTTAGTTAGCCGTAGATTATTAGTTGTCTAAAAAGTTTGTTTTGTCATACTGAACTTGTTTCAGTATCTATAAAATACTAAAAATCGACCCAATAAGATTCTGAAATAAATTTGCTTCGCAGAGCCTTTCAGGGTTCAGAATGAACTGTTGAGATACTTTTTAGACAGCTTAGATTACGGGTTAAATATTTTAGATTTTGCTTGTGTAAGTCTGACAGGGGTTTTTAGACATTTTTTTAGCGTAATTTTTCAACGACATATTCCGGCAGAGACTATGCTTATTTTTACATCATATAATAAAATACCCTGCGAGTTTAAAAAAATCGCAGGGTCTGAATATAAACGGTAACAACAAAAATATTCTATGATTTTTTCAAACAAACAAAAAAAGTTTTTCGATTTTTTATTGCTTTACTTTAAAACAAAAGCAAAAAAAGCCGGAAATAAAAAAATGAAGTTTATTAACAAAAACAACTTCGTCAAAGCGGCAAAATACCGAGCGACAGAACGAAAATATCTCGAAAAAGTAAACAGAATTCAAGAAAAAGGTAATAACTTTACATTATAATCCAATATTATTACCCTTTTTCTTTGTTATAACCGAAAAATATACTATTTTTACGGGTGTTATGATAAAAAGAAAAATTACAGACAAAATTTCCGATTTCCTTTTTAAAGGAAAAATTTTGATTATTTACGGACCGAGACAAACCGGAAAAACAACTCTTGTAAAACATATAATTGATACAATTCCCGAAAAATCAACATATTTAAATTGCGATGATAAAGAAATCAGAGTTTTATTGGAAAACATAAATTCAAAAAACACGGATTTATTAACGGGAAATTCAAAACTTATTGTTATTGACGAAGCTCAAAGAGTAAAAAATATCGGAATTGTTCTGAAAATTCTGATTGATAACAATCCGGATATTCAATTTATTGCAACAGGTTCTTCGGCTTTCGAATTGTCGAACGAAATAAACGAACCTCTTACAGGCAGAAAAATAGAATTTAAACTGTTACCTTTTTCGTTTGCGGAACTCTCTGATAATAACTCGGTTTTGGACGAAAAAATGCAATTGAAAAGACGACTGATATACGGTTCTTATCCCGATGTAGTAAACAATCCCGGAAACGAAGAAATTATTCTTGATAATTTAACAGACAGTTATTTGTTTAAAGACATATTCAGTCTCAAAGACTTACGAAAACCCGAATTATTGGAAAAATTATTGGAAGCTTTGGCTTTGCAGGTAGGTTCGGAAACAAATTATTCTGAACTGGCAAGTATGACCGGAGCAAATATAGAAACCGTTCAAAGGTATATTCAACTTCTGGAGAAAACATTTGTTATCTTCAGATTGCGTTCTTTAAGCCGTAATGTAGGAAACGAACTTAAAAAAAGCCGCAAAATATATTTTTACGACAACGGCATCAGAAATGCAATTATTTCTGATTATAAAGGTATTGATTTAAGAACGGATAAAGGTGCTTTATGGGAAAATTATTTTATTTCGGAAAGACATAAATATTTGATATACGGCAAAAACAAAGTTAAACAATTTTTTTGGAGAACAACCAAACAACAAGAAATTGATTATTTGGAAGAAAGGAATAATGAAATCTCGGCTTTTGAAATAAAATACAGCCCGAAAAAAAAGCCGTTTTTTTCTAAAACATTTTTAAAATCCTATAATGTAACAGAATCTAACTTTGTAAATATTGAAAATTATTACAAGTTTTTATTGTAAAGGGGAAGCAACAAAAAACGATAATGAGTACAAAATTTATAACAAACCGGCAACACTATGAAGACGTAATCTTGCAAATTGCAAAAGTACGCAAATTTGTTTGGATAGGAACCGCCGACATAAAAGACCTGCACGTAAAACACAAAGGAAGCATCGTTTCGTTTTTGTTTGTTTTAAACGAACTTATAAAACGCAATGTAGAAATTCGCTTACTTCACGCAAAAGAGCCCGGTATAAATTTTCGCAAAAGTTTCGATAAATATCCGCGACTGTGGGACGTGATGGAACGGCAACTTTGCCCACGCGTTCATTTTAAACACATAATTATCGACGGGAAATTTGCCTATACCGGTTCGGCAAATCTTACGGGTGCCGGACTTGGTATGAAAAGCGAAAACCGCAGAAATTTTGAAGCCGGAATAATAACGACAAATCCCGACTTTATCGACGAAATTATGATGCAATTTGACGAAGTTTGGATAGGCAAATTTTGTAAAATATGCGGACGCAGAGACTTTTGCGGCGACCCGATAAGATAAATTTATTTTGTATTTATAATTAGCAAAATATTATTTTTATCTGATTTATAATAAGTTATAAAAAATTTTCTGCTTATTTAAAGAAATCTGTCGGGTTATGGAATGTTAAAGTTAAAACTTAATAAGTTTGCATAATACTATTTTTTTGGAAGTTAAAAAATAACGGTATATTTGCGTAACGGTTGTTACTGTAACAACCGTTACAATAAAATAATCAGTATATGAAATTTTATGACAGAAAAGAAGAACTTGAATTATTATTTCAGATTAATAAATTATCCGAAAAGTCATCACAAATGACTGTTTTAATCGGCAGAAGACGTGTAGGAAAAACAAGATTAGTTCTGAAATCAATTGAAAAACAAGACTATTTGTACTTTTTTATTGCTAAAAAAGAGGAAAAACTTTTATGCGAAGAATTTGTCGAGGAAATTAAAATCAAACTTAAAACCGATATTTTCGGGGAAATAACAACTTTTAAAGACTTGTTTGCTTTGCTTATTGAAATCTCTAAAACAAAGCATTTCACTCTTATAATTGATGAATTTCAGGAGTTTTATAATGTAAATTCATCTGTTTACAGTGATATGCAAAATATTTGGGATAAAAATAAAGATGCTGCAAAAATGAATTTAATTCTGTGCGGTTCAATTTATTCTTTAATGAAAAAAATATTTGAAAATTCAAAAGAACCGTTATTCGGCAGAGCAAACGAGCGTATATATTTAAAACCATTCAGTATAAATACGTTAAAAGAAATATTAAAAGATAATACAAATAATTATTCTGAAAATGATTTGCTGGCTTTCTATATATTAACCGGCGGGCTTGCCAAATATGTTGAAATGTTTATTGATAGAGGAAAGTTTAAATTAAATACAATGCTTAATGAAATTTTCAGAGAAAATTCATATTTTATTGAAGAAGGGAAAAATGTTTTAATTGAGGAATTCGGAAAAGAATATACAACATATTTTTCAATACTTTCGTTAATAGCTTCTTCAAAAACTTCAAGACCTGAAATTGAATCTGTTTTGCAAAAAGACATTGGCGGTTATTTGAATAAACTTGAAAATGAATACGGAATAATTAAAAAAAAGAAACCTGTGTTTTCAAAAGAAGGCAGCCGAACGGTAAAATATATAATAAATGATAATTTTTTGAATTTTTGGTTCAGATTTATTTATAAATACAGAAGTGCAATTGAAATTGGTAATTTTGAATATGTTAAAAATATTGTAAAAAGAGATTTTAATACATACAGCGGTTTATTTCTTGAAAAATATTTTACGGAAAAATTATCATTAACAAAAAAATATTCATTAATAGGCAGTTATTGGGAAAAAGGGAATAAAAATGAAATTGATATTATTGCTGTAAACCAAGAACAAAAAAGTGTGATTATTGCAGAAGTAAAATTAAATAAAGCAAAAATTTCAACTGCTGTTTTAAAAGAAAAATCAGAAAAAATACATAAATATCTTTTAAATTATAAAATTTCATATAAAGGTTTTTCGGTTGATGATATGTAATTTATCTGTAATATGCCTGAAAATAATCCTAAACACGGTGAAATATTAAAAGCAGGCGTTAATTTATGATATCTTTTGTTAAAAACAATTTTGTAAAAATAAAGACATTTAGAAATAGCTTTTTAATTTTGTATTCTTTTTTAACAATTTCAAAACACAGATTTTAGTGAGTGATTTTTTAAACCAACTTAACAAAGCTCAAAAAGAAGCGGTTACAAATTTTAAAGGTGCTTCACTGGTAATTGCCGGTGCCGGTTCCGGAAAAACTCGAGTTTTAACATACAGAATTGCGCATTTGCTGCAAAACGGAGTGAAACCTTGGCGTATTTTAGCATTAACATTTACCAATAAAGCCGCTAAAGAAATGAAAGAACGTATTGCAGTTTTAATTGGTGAAGAAAAGGTTAAGCCGCTGTGGATGGGCACATTCCACTCTGTTTTTGCAAAATTTCTGAGAAAAGAAGCCGAACTTCTGGGCTATCCTTCAAGTTATACCATTTACGATGCACAAGATACAAAAAGTATTATAAAAAGCATTATTAAAGAACTTCAGTTAGATGACAAAATCTATAAACCAAGCGGTGTTTACGGCAGAATTTCCGGTGCAAAAAATAATCTAATAACGGCAACAGCATACGAAAACAGTCAGGAAATAAGAATTCAAGACGAAAAAACACGAAAACCTGATTTATACAGAATATATAAAATTTACACGCAACGCTGCCTTAAAGCCGGAGCAATGGATTTTGACGATTTATTGATGAAAACTAATATTTTATTTCGTAATCATCCGGATGTATTAAAAAAATATCAACAGAAATTTGATTATATTTTGGTTGATGAATATCAGGATACGAACTTCTCACAATACCTGATAATAAAGAAACTGGCAGAATTGCACAAAAATGTTTGCGTAGTAGGCGACGATGCACAAAGTATCTATTCATTCAGAGGTGCAAAAATTGAAAATATTCTGAACTTTAAAAATGATTATAAAGATTACAAACTGTTTAAATTAGAACAAAACTACCGTTCAACGAAAAATATTGTAGAGGCAGCAAACTCCGTTATTGTTAAAAATACGGAACGCATTAAGAAAAATGTTTTTTCAAAAAATGAAGACGGGAATAAAATAAAAGTTCTTGAAGCACTTTCAGATAACGAAGAAGGTTTTATTGTTGCAAATAAAATTACACAATCGGTTTTTACCGATAATACAAAATATTCCGATCATGCCGTGTTGTATCGCACGAATGCACAATCGCGTATTTTTGAAGAAGCATTCAGAAGAAATAAAATTCCTTATAAAATCTACGGCGGTTTGTCTTTCTATCAAAGAAAAGAAATTAAAGACCTTTTGGCATATTTTAAACTTGTTGTAAATAAAATAGACGACGAATCCTTAAAACGAATTATTAATTATCCTAAAAGAGGTATAGGGAAAACCACGATTGACAGAATCTCTGCTTATGCAAACGAAAATGATTTATCAATGTGGGAAGTAATTGAAAAACCGAACGGACTGAATATCGGTTTGAACAGCAGGGCTGTAAGTCAAATTTCTGTTTTTGCCGAGATTATAAAAGATTTCAGTTCAAAATTATCGGAACTTAATGCTTACGAACTCGGAAGAGAAATTTCACAAACAAGCGGAATAATGAAAGAATTATTTTCGGACAAATCACCTGAATCTCTTTCAAAACACGAAAATGTGCAGGAGTTACTAAACGGTTTAAAAGAATTTACGGAAACTGCCGAATCGGAAGAAAATAAATTAAATAATTATTTAGAATCCGTTGCTTTGCTCACAAATGAAGATAATGCAAAAGATGAGGATCGAAATAAAGTAACATTAATGACAATTCATTCGGCAAAAGGTTTGGAATTTCGCAATGTGTACGTTGTGGGTTTGGAAGAAAAATTATTTCCTTCGGAAATGTCGTCATTTACACCGAAAGATTTGGAAGAAGAACGCCGATTGTTTTATGTGGCACTTACAAGAGCCGAAAAAGAACTGCATCTTTCTTATGCTTTGCAAAGATATAAATACGGTCAACTTTATGATTGCACCCCGAGTCGTTTTATTCGTGATATAAATAATGAATATGTTGAATTTTTCAGTGCTTTTAAAGAAAATATTGAAGAAACGGAAACTCAAACCAATTTATTTACAACAAATACCCGAAGTGCCGTTTCTCGTTCTTTCAAAAAGAAAACAAAAAATCAAGATGAACCCGCAACTGTTGTAAAACCAAATTTCAACAGAAAATTAAAAAAAATAGAAAATGCCGACAACAACAATCCGCCCTCTGATATTAATAAAATTACCGAAGGTGCAAAAGTAAAACACCAACGTTTCGGAACAGGTATTGTGCTGAAAACTGAAGGAGAATATCCTAATATTAAAGCATTAATTGATTTTAAATCTGCCGGAACTAAAAATCTGTTATTGAAATTTGCGAAGTTAGAAGTCATCGGATAAATCTTTATTGACTCAGACGTTTAGCAGATATTGGATATGATTGTCAGATTATTAAAAAACAGTGATGTTTTCGTACAGAACTCACAGATATTTCTGTGTGAATTTGTATTATTTGTATGAAATTTAATATAGAAACTGATATTAATAAAAATACCGGTATTAGTTAAATGTCTGATTCGGAATATTTATTTCTTACAGACATCGGGCGGTAACTGTTTACTGTTTGGATGTCTTAATTTACATTCATTATTCATAATTCGGAAACAATTCTTATCTTTGGAAAATAATTTTAAAAAATGGAATACAATACAACACTAAACAAACTTATTTTGCCGGAATACGGTCGTAATATTCAAAAACTTGTTGAAAATGCAACAGAAATTGAAGATAAAGAAGAACGTAAAAAATATACTGACGGAATCATCATATTAATGGGACGTATGTATCCGTATTTAAGAGATTTACGTGATTTTAAACATAAATTATGGGATCATTTGGTGATTATGTCGGAATTTAAATTAGCTGAAGATTCACCGTTTCCTTCGCCTGTAACGACAACTTTTGCCGGAAAACCTGACAAAATCCCTTATAAAATTAAAAAATTCCGCTATAAGCATTTCGGGAAAAATATTGTTGATATGCTTAAATATGCAGTTGAAATGGAGGATGGCGAGGAAAAAAAATTACTGACTGCTTTAATTGCAAATCATATGAAAAAGCTCTATCTTACTTGGAGCAAAGATATGGTAACCGATGAATTCATTTTTCAAAAAATTAAGGAACTTTCCGACGGAAAAATTGAAGTTGACGAAAGCATTATTCTGAGCGATTCGCATAAATTGGTCAGCAGCAATAAAAAACAACAAAAACACAGAAGAAAGTAATTCTTGTGTAAGCCGGTAATATAAAAAATTATATCTGAAGTGAATTTGAATAATTTCGATTTATATGGCATCTTTCAGAATTAAAGGCGGAATGCACCTGCACGGTAATCTTTATCCGCAAGGAGCAAAAAATGAAGCATTGCAAATTATTTGTGCTGTTTTGTTAACTTCCGAAGAAATCAGAATTAATAATATCCCGGATATTCTGGATGTGAATAATCTTATTAATTTACTGGAAAAGTTGGGAGTAAAAATAAAAAAGCTCAATAATTCAGATTTCCTGTTTAAAGCAGAAAATATTAATCTTGATTATTTAAAAACCAAAGAATTTAAGGAACAAGGAGCTCGTTTGCGAGGTTCTGTTATGATTCTGGGTCCTTTGCTGGCACGTTTTAAAAAAGCATTTATCCCGGCTCCCGGCGGAGATAAAATCGGCAGGCGACGACTTGATACTCATTTTTTCGGTTTTAAAAAACTCGGTGCAAACTTTAACTATGATGCAGAAAACGGTATTTATTCCGTTGAAGGTAATAAATTAACAGGGGCATATATGCTTTTAGATGAAGCATCTGTAACCGGTACGGCAAATATCCTTATGGCTTCCGTATTTGCAAAAGGTAAAACTACAATTTATAATGCTGCTTGCGAACCTTATTTGCAACAACTCTCTAAAATGCTTAACTCAATGGGAGCCAAAATCAGCGGTATAGCTTCAAATATGTTAATAATTGAAGGTGTTGATACCCTCGGCGGATGTACTCATACCGTAATGCCCGATATGATTGAAGTCGGCAGTTTTATCGGTTTGGCTGCTATGACGGCTTCAGATATTACGGTAAAAAATGTAAATCTCAGCGACTTGGGAATGATTCCTCCGACTTTTGCAAAACTCGGAATAAAAGTCGAACAAACAGGGAACGATATTCATATTCCTTCCTATAAAAATTACGAAATAGAATCATTTATTGACGGCTCAATTATGACTATTGCCGATGCTCCATGGCCGGGTTTAACACCCGATATTTTAAGTGTTATTTTGGTGACGGCGACACAAGCAAAAGGCAGTGTTTTAATCCATCAAAAAATGTTTGAAAGCCGTTTGTTTTTTGTCGATAAATTAATTGATATGGGTGCGAAAATTATTTTATGCGACCCGCACAGAGCTTCCGTAATAGGCTTAAACAGAGAGGTTCCCCTGCGTGCTTCAACAATGACTTCCCCCGACATAAGAGCCGGAATTGCTTTACTTATAGCAGCTATGTCGGCAAACGGTACAAGTACTATTCATAATATTGAGCAAATTGACAGAGGGTATCAAAATATTGATAAGCGACTGAATGCTTTAGGTGCTGAAATCGAAAGACTTTAACAGAAAATGGAAAAGGAAAATAATTTACAAATCAATTTTCTGAACAGAATAAAAGATATTATTCCTGATTCGACTTCGCTTGCCGATGAATTGGCAAATGTCCTTCAAGTAAGTACAGACAGTGTTTATCGTCGCCTCAGAGGTGAGACATTACTGACTGTAAATGAGGTCTATGAATTATGTACATATTATCGAATTTCTTTCGATTTGTTTACTCATCAGGCACAAAATATAGCTTTTCAGTATGACGATTTAAAAACTCCTGCCGGGTTTCATACATATTTATCAACAATTTATAATGATATGAAACAAATTGCTCGTGCAGAAAACAAACAAATTATTTATGCAGCCATTGATGTTCCTATTTTTCATCATTTTAAATATCCCGAACTTTCTGCTTTTAAAATGTTCTATTGGATGAAAGCAGTTGTCGGATTGCCTTCCCTTGACGGGAAAAAATTTTCTGTTTCTCATGTAAGTCCTGAATTTGCGGAAATAGGTAAAGGAATTTATGAAGTTTACCAAAATATTCCTTCGGTTGAAATTTGGACAGATGAAACTATTAACAGTTTGATAAAACAGATTGAATTTTATTGGGATGCAGGGTATTTTGAAACCACAGAAGATGCTTTGACGGTTTGTACACAAGCACGCGAAGAAATTGAAACTTTGAAAAAACAGGCAGAATTAAGCAATAAAAGTATGAAGCCTGGGTTAGAAGAGAATTTTACTCTTTACCACAGTCGTATTGAAATAGGGAATAATTGTATTTTTACAAAGAAAGGCGATATTGAATCAATTTATTTAAGTGTTCATACTTTTAACAAAATAGTTACGGGGAATCCGGGTTTTGTTACTGATTCTAAAGCTTGGCTTGAAAATTTGATTAAAAAATCTGATTTGATTAGCGGCAGTTCGCAAATAAATCGTTATCAGTTTTTTAAACGTGCTTCTGATAAATTAGATCTTCTTTTTTTAAAAATTACCGGTTAGGAAATGCTGTATTTTGTATTTTGAAACTGCAATTTTCGGAATAGCTTTAGTTTGAAAGAGTTTAATATGAAACCTGTTGTATAAAGTATCGGTTTGTATCTGGTTTGTGGCGGTTTTTGAAACTCAAAACTTTTAATTTACACTGATGTTTATTTATTGTTAACCTGTTCATATTTAGAATTTTGCCTGCTGTAAGCTATATATATGGTTAGCTGTTGTTTATGTTTTAGCCGGGCTTCCGAATACATATTTTACATATTTCTTTTTAAAATTAAACTTGTTACTCTTTCTCATTATTTTTTATATGATTTATTCTGCACTTAACTCCTGCCCACAATGCTAATCTAACTACAACATCCAATGTCATTTAAATATTCTCATTCTTCATATTATTTCAAATAACGATTTCATTTCATACGTAAGCTTAAACCCATTATTAAACTTACCTTATCCTCTAAAAATACGTTACCCATTACCCAACCTTTTGTTTTGCCTTCTATTTCTATGTATGGATAAATCAGTCCAAGTTTATAAGAACCTCTTACCCCTAACAATCCGCCCAAAGTTCCTTCTGAGGTTGTTAATGATTGATATTTAGGTTGAACCCAAACTTGTGTTTTAATATCTAAAAGCAATTTCTTGTCAAAATATGATTTATTAATAAGAGCACCTTCCAAACCAAAAAATGAGCTGTTAAAGTTGTTGTATATATGTAATGAACCAAAAAAGTTATTATTTGGTGTTTGATAAAAGATGTCAAGACTAATGTCGTTACCGAATGGTGTCAATAAATGGCGTAAGGCGAAATTTCCGTAATAGTTACCTTTATCGGTAGATTTAAGTTTGATTTTTGAGAAGCCGAATAATTGTGGAGAAAGTAAATTAAGCCACTGCAAATTGCCTTGTTTTTGAAGGTATGCACGTGCCTCCCGTGAAAGTTGAGATGGTTTGATGTATCTGTTTAATCCTACACCCGATGGATGAATTCCCCTATCTGAGTAAGGTTTGTTCGGAAAAAACAAAGCATCAGCCCAAGCGGTAAAGTCCGGACCTGTAAAATCTCTGTTACTTATATCTGCTCCGTCTTGAATATTCGCTTCATCTACTTTTTTATCAAAAGCATCACTTCCTGCATTATTCACATAAATAATATTGGTCATTGTGCTCATCCAATAAAGAGAAATATTGGGGAGGTCTTGATTATAAAAGAAATTATTTTTTTGCAATGTTTGGATTTGATTGAATTGAGCTTCATTTCCCGCTACCATGAGC
This sequence comes from Bacteroidota bacterium, assembly GCA_024277895.1. Lineage (GTDB taxonomy): Bacteria > Bacteroidota > Bacteroidia > Bacteroidales > JAADGE01 > JAADGE01. Next base: position 16,668 of record JAJRUH010000097.1, read on the forward strand.
CGTCTGAAATCCTGTTTGTAATTATCCGAAAGTCTAACTAAGTCTATATCAAGCACTTTTCTAACATATACTTCAGATCTATTAAACGGGAAAGTGTTCATATCATCAAAGCTGTTTATATTTCGTCTTGTTAATACCGCTCTGTGATATTCTTCATGTAACCAACCCATACCAAATGGCACATAAAAAGTGAGTAAATCAAAGCCGGTCGCAATGACATTGGTGAATAATATTTGTTTGAATTTAGTGTTTGCTTTAATGATTTTTTTTATCCCAAAATGTGCTGCAGAATAGAGATTGTTTGATATTGCTTGTGACTGTTTCATACTTGGATTTGCATAACCCATAAAAAAATTTCCTGTTGTCTCGGTCGAATATTTTTGATAGGGAAGGTCAAAAAGCGGAAAGTCAAGATATAGTCCTGTTGTGTCCTTTGTCGTTTGTGCAAAGGTGTTCATTGTTGTCAAAAAGACCAATACAGATAAAATTGATTTCAGTTTCATTATTTTTCTAATATTATGCTTCCCCCATTTGTTAAGACAACTTTTTTTCAAACTTAGTTGTTTTCATTTACAAATCTAATTATTTTTTTCTTTTGAACTGCCCTCAAAAATGACCGGGGTAGTTTAAAAGAAAAAAATACTTCTGCGGGCGTAAA
>JAJRUH010000098.1 GCA_024277895.1 Bacteroidota bacterium
TGACTTTGTATTGTTTGACATACAAGATGTCGGTGTACGATTTTATACCTATATCAGCAGTATGTACTTGATGATGGAAGCATGTGCCGAAAATCATAAGAAGTTAATTATACTTGACAGACCCAATCCTTTGGGATTTTATGTTGGCGGTCCGGTTTTGAAATCCGAATTTAAATCATTTGTCGGGATGTTTCCGATTCCTGTTGTTTACGGGTTGACAACGGGCGAACTTGCTTTGATGATTAACGGTGAAGGATGGTTGAAAAATCATATGAAATGTGATTTAACAGTTGTTAAAGTAAAAAACTATAAACATTCGGATTTTTGGCATCTTGTCGTAAAACCCTCGCCGAATTTACCAAATAATCAAGCTGTTTTATTGTATCCTTCTTTATGCTTTTTTGAAGCTACGGAAGTGAGTATCGGCAGAGGGACAGAATTCCCGTTTCAAGTTATTGGCTTTCCGGATAAATCGTTCGGAGAATTTTCTTTTATTCCCGAAGATATTCCGGGTATGCAAATGAATCCGGTACAAGAGGGCAGAAGATGCTACGGTGTTGACTTAAGAAATACAAAAGATGTTAAATTTTCTTTAAAATATTTCATTGATTTTTATAATAAATTTCCCGATAAATCTAAATTTATAACTCGTAAACGGTGGTTTAATCTGCTTGCCGGAAATTCTGAACTATATAATCAAGTTATGTCCGGAATGTCGGAAGAAGCTATTCGTAAAACGTGGCAAAAAGATTTGGATTTGTATAAAAATATGCGTAAAAAATATTTACTTTATCTTGATTTTGAGTAGTTTGTTTTTTAATATACCTTAAATTTAAAATAAACAAACAAGGAAAAATTAAATTATAGTCTTTAATATTAAATCGAATCTCTGATTTCAAGAAGTGTTGATTTTATATTTTTCAGTCGTTTTATAACTTCAAAAGTTTGAATTGTATTTTCTCTGTTTTCTTTTAATTTAAGTTTAGCTCCTTCTAATGTTAATTTTTTTTCTTTTACCAAATGGAAAATAAGATGAAGATTATCAATATCTTTTGGTGTAAAAAGGCGATTTCCCTTTTTGTTTTTTTTTGGTTTTAAAATACTGAATTGATTTTCCCAATATCGAATTAAAGAAACATTTACATCAAACATTTTTGCAACTTCTCCGATTGTATAATAAAGTTTATTTTCTTTTTTTGTATCCATTAAAATTAAATCTTTTACAAATTTATGAAAAATATCCGGTAAACTTAAATTATTCTTGATTCATTAAATCATCATATAAATCAGGACGTAATCTTTTTGTTCGTTCTAATGATTGATTTATTTTCCATTTTTCAATCTCTTTAAAATTACCGGACAGTAAAACATCAGGAACTGTCAAACCTTTATAACCAGAAGGACGAGTATATACCGGAGGTGCTAATAATTTATCTTGAAAAGAATCTGTTAAAGCCGATGTTTCATCGGAAATTGCACCCGGTAAAAGGCGAATTATGCTGTCAGCTATAATTGCAGCAGCTAATTCACCGCCTGTCAAGACATAATCACCGATTGAAATTTCTTTCGTAATATAGGTATCTCTTATTCGTTGATCTATACCTTTATAATGCCCGCACAAAATGATAATGTTTTTTTTAAGTGATAAAATATTTGCTTCTTTTTGTGTGTATGATTCGCCGTCGGGGGAAGTATAAATTATTTCATCATAATCTCGCTGAGATTTCAGAAATGTGATTGCATTATCAACAGGTTTTATTTTAATTACCATACCGGCATCACCCCCGAATGAATAATCATCAACTCTTCTGTGCTTATCTTCACAAAAATCTCTTAAATTATGAACATGTATTTCTGCAATACCTTTATTTTGAGCCCTTTTAATGATTGAATACTCAAACGAACTTTTTAATAATTCCGGTAACACCGTGATGATATCAATTCTCATTATTTCTAATTTAATGACCGTAATAATGCTGCAATATAGCAGCAATTTCCATAAAATATGCAATTCCTGTGTGTATAATTATTCCCCCGAAAATATTTTTTTTAGCTAATGCATGAATTCCGAGAATCATTCCGCCGAAAAAGGAACTTACAGCTTCTCCTGCCGGTTTTCCGAAATGTAATATTACATAAGCACCCGCCATAGGCAATACGGCTTCTTTTCCGAGTAATCGTGCCATTCCTATTATTAAAGCACCTCTGTACATTAACTCAACACTTACAAAATCTAACCCGTAAGCAAGCTCAAAAATACCTTCACTTTGTACAGGGCTTAATCCGAATACACCTTTATAATTATAAAATTTATATTGGGGATATGTTCTTTGAAAATCAGGTTGGTATGATGCAATTGCAATTAACGGAATCATTAACAGCAGCATTAAAAAAAAAGGTCGGTAATTCATTCCTTTATATCTTAATCCGTACAGATGGTTTAAATCTTTATCATAGATTGATTTAACAGCTAAAAAAACAATAAGGAACGGGATGATACGTTTTAAATTAAATATAAGATTATGAACATAATTATTTTCGGAATAAGTCAGTTTTGAGAAATCAATAAGATATCTGACTTTCCAAAAAGCAACCATAACACTGAAAATACCGAAAAAAATAATACTTTTTATCCAAAATTCCGATTGTTTTAATAAATGTTGTTTTTTTTTAATTAATAAAACCGGAATAAGAATTAATATATAAGGTGTAATGTAATATAAAAAATATATCAGAAAACTAATTGGTTTGCCGTAATAACTATCAATAAAGCTGTTTTCAAAATTATATTTGTAATTAAAAACCAGTGCTGAAGTTAAGAAAACAAATGTATAACCGTAGGCATAAATATTAAAATCAGACTTTAAGAAATCTCTTATTTCAATAACAATTTCTTTCACTAATTATGATTATTTGATAAAAACAACAAAATTAAAAAATATTAATCAAACTTATAAATGTTTATTTTTAATACGTAATAACAGGATATAAGAAAAAATAAACCGATTTATGCTTTTTTGTGTAATATTTAATTAAAAAATGCAGAATATTTTTTTTATTTAAAACTTTATTCTTACACTTGCAGTATCAAAATATAACGATCAATTAAGATCTCATCTCAATAATAATAATCTTATATATAATTTTGCTTCGATAACTATCTATTTATGATAAAAAAATATACAGTATTCTACTGTTAAATATACTATTTTAAAATCTTCAAAATTATTAAACTAAATTTAAAAATACATGTATGATATTCTGGAACTTCAGAAGATGAAGGTATTAGATTTGCGAAATATTGCAAAAGAACTTGATATAAAGCGAATTGAAAAATTTAAAAAACAAGATTTAATATATGAAATATTAGATCAGGCAGCTATAAAAGGTGCAAAATCAAATTCTGTAAAATCTAATCCGGTTAATAAAATTAAAACTAAAGGAACTCAAACTCGGAATAAAAAACCTGTTCCTGAGAAAAAAATGATTTCTGAAAAAAAAGAAACACGAAAAGCCGGGAAGCCCGAAAAAGTACAAAAAGCTGATAATCCTGCTTCTGACAAAGTAAAATCTGAGGATACGAATAAACATATTCCGGAAGGAGCGAAGAAACAAGCTGCGGCGAGTCCGAAAAAATATACTGCGGAAAATAAGAAAAAGGATACTAACATAAAGGAAGATAAAAAACAAAATCGTCCCGTAAATCCAAATCCTAAAAACCGTGAGCGTAAACCGTTTAATAAAAATAAAAACAGAACAGACGGTATAAATGAGAATAAAAGCAAAACGTTTGATAAAAGAGCTCATAATAATCAAAATGAGCATTCAAATTCTCATCCCGGAAGAAAAACTGAAGACTACTCGTACGAAAAAAATAAAGGATTTAATTCAAAATTTGAATTTAATGCAATCATTCAAAGTACGGGAGTATTGGAAATAATGCCCGACGGATATGGTTTTTTGAGATCATCGGATTATAACTATTTTAACTCGCCCGATGATATTTATGTTTCTCAATCGCAAATTAAACTATTCGGTTTAAAAACCGGTGATACGGTAAAAGGACAAATCAGACCCCCTAAAGACAGTGAAAAATATTTTCCTTTAATAAAAATTGACGAAATTAACGGAAGAAAACCCGAAGAAATAAGAGACAGAATTCATTTTGAACATCTTACCCCTTTATTTCCGGAAGAAAAGTTTAATATTACAGATAAATCTTCAACAACGGCAACACGTATTATTGATTTATTCTCACCTATAGGAAAAGGACAAAGAGGTTTGATTGTGGCACAACCTAAAACAGGAAAAACTGTTCTTCTTAAAGATATTGCTAATGCTATTGCAGCCAATCATCCTGAAGTTTATATGATTATTTTATTAATTGATGAACGTCCGGAAGAGGTTACGGATATGGAACGCAGTGTAAATGCGGAAGTTGTTGCTTCAACTTTTGACGAACCTGCCGACAGACACGTAAGAGTTTCTGAAATGGTTATTCAAAAAGCAAAACGATTGGTTGAATCGGGTCATGATGTGGTAATATTATTAGATTCTATAACGCGTTTGGCACGAGCATACAATACCGTTTCACCATCATCGGGGAAAGTGCTTTCCGGCGGAGTTGAAGCAAGTGCTTTACATAAACCGAAACGGTTTTTCGGTGCAGCACGAAATATTGAAGACGGCGGTTCTCTCACGATTATTGCTACAGCATTAATTGATACCGGTTCTAAAATGGACGAAGTAATTTTTGAAGAATTTAAAGGTACCGGTAATATGGAGCTTCAATTAGACCGAAATCTTTCAAATAAAAGAATTTATCCGGCATTAAATATTAATGCTTCAGGAACACGCAGAGAAGATTTACTTTTATCGGAAAATATGCTTAATAAACTTTGGATATTACGACGTTACTTATCCGATATGAATCCTGTTGAAGCTATGGAATTTATGAAACAACGGATTGAATCAACCCGAAGCAATGAAGAATTTATTATCTCAATGAACGCTGATTTATAATAGTATTATAATATAAATAGGGTCTGCTGAAAAGCTCACAGGTGTATTAGATCTCAAGTTTTTCGTTTGAAGTCATACATAAATACTGCGAAATAAGAAAAATTTGAAAGATGATGTGCCTGTGGGCAGCTAAAGTTATTTTACACAAATGCAAGAAAATAGTGTATAATCAATCAAAAACCTTGCATTTGTATATGCAAATGGTTTGATAACTGATTGAATATTATATATTTTAGCATTTTTCAGCAAACCCTAAATAACTTCAAAATCCTGATTTCTTGGTGAAAAATCAGGATTTTGCTGATTTTAAAACCTGTTTTAAATTTCGGAAAAGTTTATCAAAGTATTTATATCTGAAAAATATGAAAAAATATATTTTATTTTCTTTGTTGATTTTTATATCGTTACCATTTTATTCTCAAATAGTTACTATTATTGACGAAACTAATTTAGAACCGATTGAAAATGTAATAATCTACGGTAAATCTAAATATGTAATGACCGATAAATACGGGAAAGCTGATATAAGCAATTTCGATAAATCATCAAATTTCATTTTTAAACATACATCTTTTGTTGATTTACACTTGACTTTTTCTGATATTAAAAAGTTGAATTTTCAAATTATGATGGTTGAAAGTGCTTTAGATTTAAACGAAGTAGTTATTTCAGCCAACAGTTGGGAACAAAATAAAAATGAAGTATCAAATCGTATAAAAATAATTTCTAAAAGAAGTATTGCAAATGCAAACTTTCAAACTACGGCAGATTTATTAAAATTATCCGGCGAAGTATTTATTCAAAAAAGTCAGCTCGGAGGCGGAAGTCCTATGATAAGAGGGTTTTCTGCAAATCGTATTTTATTGGTCGTTGACGGTGTGCGAATGAATAATGCTGTCTTCAGAAGCGGTAATTTACAGAATGTAATTTTGTCAGATGCACACAGCATTGAAAGTTCGGAAGTTATTCTCGGAAGCGGATCTGTTATATACGGTAGTGATGCAATTGGCGGAGTTATAGATTTCCACTTTTTAAAACCGAAATTTTCCTCAAAAAAGAAACTTTATTTTACAAGTAATTTCCTGTCTGAATTTTCATCGGCAGATGTCGAAAAAACCGGACATTTAGATTTTAATATCGGCACAAGAAAATTTGCTTCTTTAACAAGTTTCTCCTACAGTGATTATGATGATTTGAAAATGGGTAAAAACGGAGGACACGATGAATATTTAAGAAAAGAATATGTTAAAACCGTAAACGGAATTGATTTGATTATTCCGAATGAAAATTCATTAATTCAAAAATATTCCGTATTCTCGCAATTAAACTTTTTACAACGATTTTCTTGGAAAATATCCGATAAATTAAAGGCAGATTATGGTTTCTTTTTTTCTGAATCTTCAGATATTCCGAGATATGACAGATTGTTGCAATACAAAAGCGGACAATTAAAATATGCCGAATGGTATTACGGACCGCAAAAATGGATGATGCATAATTTAAAACTCAAATTTAAAAAGAATACGAAACTTTTTGATAATATGAAGTTTATAACTGCATTTCAAAATTATTCCGAAAGCAGACATGACAGAAAATTCGGAGAGAGTGAAATAAGAGAACGTTATGAAAATGTAAAAGCACTTTCTTTTAATCTTGATTTTGTAAAATATCTTTCCGATAAATTCTCTGTTTTCTACGGTAGTGAAGCAGTACTGAATAAAATTTTTTCAAGAGGTGAAATGCGTAATATTTTTTCCGGTGTAACTGAAATAAGTTCAGGCAGATATCCGAATAACTCGAATTATTCGTCTTATGCTGCTTATTTTTCGTTTAAAAATAATTTATCGGATAATTTGACAATTAATTCCGGAATTCGATATAACAGAATTTATGCTGATGCCGAACTCAATACAAGTTTTTATAATTTCCCGGTTACGGAAATAAATTTGAATACGGGAGCTTTAAACGGAAGTGTCGGAATAACATACAGACCGCAAACGTGGCTTTTTAAATTTAATGCGGGAACCGGTTTCAGAGCTCCGAATATTGACGATATGGCAAAAATATTTGACTCCGAACCCGGAAATGTTGTTGTTCCGAACGATAAACTGAAACCGGAATATATTTATAATGCGGATTTAGGAATTTCAAAAACCTTTTTAAATAAATTTCAAATTGATATCTCTGCTTTTTGGTCATATCTTAATAATGCCTTAATTAGAGGAGATTATACTTTTAACGGTGCAGATTCAATTATGTACGACGGGGAAATGAGTAAAGTTCAGGCAGTTATAAATGCTGATTTTGCAAATGTTTACGGTTTTAATGTTTCTTTAAATGCTGATATTTCTAAAATTTTCAGTGTAAAATCAACATATAATTATTCTAAAGGAAAAGATTCTTTTAATAAACCTTTGAGGCATGTTCCCCCGGCTTTCGGAACAGCACATTTTATTTTTAAAACAAATAAAATAAGAGCCGACTTTTTTGCCGAATATAATGCAGAGGTCTCTTTTATCAATTTAGCAGATTCTGAAAGAGATAAAATATATATGTATACAACTGATAATGAGGGTAATCCGTATTCGCCGGCTTGGTGTACATTAAATTTGAATATATCTTATCAGCTAAATAAAAATTTCAGATTAAAAGGCGGAATCGAAAATATTACTGATTTGCAATACCGACCTTATTCTTCCGGAATTGTTGCACCCGGAAGGAATTATTTCTTCACCTTATCTGCTGCCATATAATAAAATACCGGTAAAAATATATCAAACTGTTGTTTAGTTAGGGCTTGCCTTTAGATTTGTAAAGTTATTTTTAAAGAAAAAAGTATAATTTAAAAATATATGATAATGATGATGATGAATTTTCTTTTTTGTTACTTTTTTCTTTGTTAATAATTGTAATTTTGTTAATAACTAAA
>JAJRUH010000099.1 GCA_024277895.1 Bacteroidota bacterium
CTTTCCCTTATCTTTAGCATAATTTATAGCTTTACTTGTAATGAACGCAGGAAATTTAGCAGGATAAGAGTGTATTCTGTGCATTTTATTTTCTTTTTGGTCTCCTGTATTCCAAAATGCTTCGATTGGAATCGAATCAAAATTTATCTTATTTATGTTTTCTTGGATAATCATATTTTATTTCTTGTTTTCATTTTTTCACTACCTTACTCTCGACGTCCCACTAAACGCATTACATACAGCAGGACTATAAGTTAATCATTTATCTCGTTCACGTAAATTATTCTATTAAAAATGAATAATCAAGAAACAATGAAAAGATTAAATAAAAATTACTGTTTGTCCCGCCTTTAAAAACCGATTAACACATTAAGATCAGGCGCATAGTATTCATTCCAGTCTTCAAAATTTTCAGCTTTAAACATATCGGTTGGTATCAACACTACTTTTTCATCGTAATTTTCATTTAATTTTCCGTTAGAGCAGTCGTAAAAAGAAATACCTCCTTCAATCTTATCTTTTAATAACTTTCCTTCGAAAGAATAAAGATACACTCCGGATTGCTGCCAGTTTTTGAATGCCTTGCTTTGTTTTGTCCATACCGTAAAATGCAAACCGTCGTCGTCAATATTACCTTTAATTACGGGTCCGCTTCTATCCGGCTCCGGACTTCCCTCGTAAAGATTAAAGAACCCCAATATCTGCCGGTCGGATTTCCACAAGCTGATCACATATCCGTAACTGTGTTCTTCGGTCCGGCTTATATTTTCGAAGACGCCGATTGACTCAACCCGTGATTTGATATTGCAGTCTTTACCGATATCCTCTAAAGGAAAATCACAGTCGTTATTAAGGGTTTTAGTTTCTTCCTGTTGTTGAGTTGCGGCTTGTTTGCCGGCAACGCTTGCCGCCGCTGCCTTGTTGTAGTTGTTTCCCATACCGAACGAATAAGATGTAAAGACAGTTACGATTGCCCAAAGTGTTATTTTATATTTCATAGTCGGTTCTCTTTATGATGATTAATATTTTGCAGTCTAACTATCGGTAAATAAAAAAACAATTATTTATTTTGCTTTACACATCCAATAAGAAGCTTTTAGTTTACTCCCTATAGAATTCTGATTTTCATCACCTTGGAGTTCTTTTTAAAATCGGATAACTTCAAAGGTGTTATATCACTCTTAATATTTAATTCCCCGGTAAAATCTTCTTTGTTTAATATGAATTGTGCATTCAATTGATTTGTTTGGATGACATACATACCGCTTACGTAGGTGTACCATAGTTTGAAATCCGGATATGCTTTTTGAAATTCTTCTATCGTTGAATTAACACCGATGTTTTCTGCAGTACGGAACTTATTACTGAGCACAATAATTTCGCCGATATTCTCAGTGTAGTTTCCTGTTTTGTAATCAAACTCCGGAAGAATATTCAGCAGATCAATACCATTTTCCGAAACAACATAAATTGTTTCTTCAAACGAACCTTCTTCGGTCATTCGTACTTGTTTTTCTTTTCGAACCGCATAATTATCGGATGATCGGGGAAAGGGGATAGGTTTTCCTATGCGGAAGATACCGGCTTGATGTTGTTTTATCAGATAACCGTCGTCGATTATCATTCCTTCATCCGGTAAATACTTATTCGGTTTAGAGTTGATATTAAAACCTGCAAATCCAAATGCTAAAATGATTAAGATTATAAAATTTCTTTTCATTTCAAGTTTTACTCAATTTTGGTTAATTTCTGAAAAAAATATTAATACTACCTTTCTTATAGAAGTCTTAATTAAATTCGGCATACAAATGCGGATAAGCTTTTTTGAATGATTCAATCATTAGCTCATAAGGCAGATCGGCAAAAGTGCCGTAGTCAAATACATATTCCATATACTCATTGCCCGAATCGGTAAACGGCTGGAATACGGAATCGGTCTCGCCGTCAAAGTCTAAAGGATCCACATTGAATTTTCTGCACAGCTCTTTGTTGAAAGCCGGAGTTGCTTTAACCCACTTATTATTTATAAACAACTCGGTATATCCGTGAAAGACAAAAAGATCGGTTTTTAATTTTTCAAGCACTTTTTTAGTTGCCAGATGATTTTTAACATCTGCAAATCCCAACCTGCCCGGCACACCTATTGCACGTGCAGCCGCAGCTAACAGAACGGCTTTGGGAACGCAGAAGGAACCTTTCGCACCTATTACATTGCTTGCAATAAACAAATCCTTTTTAATACCGATGCTGTTAAAATCGTATGGAATACCGTCGCGTATTTCGTAAAATAATTTAAGAATGGCTTTCTTTTTATCCGGTTCGGTACCAACAACATCATTAACAAAAGTTTTTACTTTTTCATTATCCGAATTAATGAATCCGGTTGGTTCTAAATATTTTTTCATTGATTTTTTATCCATCATCTTTTTTTAGTTATTAATTTATAAGCGCCGTAAATAATAATACCAATTAGTACGGTAATCAACACATCCCTGAATTCCGTCATTTTGGAACTTGATAATAACCAGACCGAAGTAATAATGCCCGTAACCGCTAATGCGTATCCGTAAGGCAATTTGAAAAAGTTTGAATCCTTCGGATTTTTTATTCGGAGTTTTATAAGTATCACACAAACCATTAATAAAGTTAAAACTTTGCTGATGACACTGATAGAAACAGCATAAATAAAAGACCCGGTTACCGAAACCATAATCGAAACAATCGAAAAAGCAATAAGTGAATAAACCGGAGTTTGAAATTTCGGATGCAGATATGAAAACAACCGTGGAAATTGTTTCTCTTCACTCAAAGCAAATGTAAGGCGCGAACCGATTAACATTATTGCATTTAAAGTTCCGCCTATAGAAATTAATGCGCCGGCGGTAATTATAAATCCGCCAACCGGTCCCATATATAACTGAGCCGCATCGGTAAGCGGTTTATCGGAAGATGCCAGGTCAGGTAAAGTTCCTACGCTTACAACCTGTATCAGCATATAAATTACGGCTACCGAAATAATTGTAACAATCAGGGCAAAAGGAATATTCCTTTTGGGATTTTTAACTTCACCGGTATTTACAAGGATAGCTTCAAACCCGGTAAATGCGAAGATCAATATTAAAACCGATGAAGAAAAATTTGTAAGATCCGGCGCACTTTGGTTGAAATTAATTAATTCCGGATTGATAAAAAACAAACCGGCAATTATAAAAATTATAAGTGTCGATACTTTTGCAATTGCTAATGTATTGCTTAGAATGGCAGAGCTTTTAACGCCAATGTAATTTATAATTGTTAAGAATAAAGTGAAAAGAAAAACAGTTGCCGCTTTAACCATTGGATCGAGAAAAGCGGGATGAAAATGGCTCAGGTATGATACAAATAAATGGATAAGTGCCGCATAAGTGGCAAGCCGTGTTATAAGAATAAGCCAGCCGATAATGAATCCCGGGAACGGACCGAACGCTGATAAAGTGTATAAATAAGGTCCGCCGGTTTTTTTGAATTTACTTGCTACTTCTGCAAAAACCAAAACGAGAACAAATACTATAACCGCACAAACGAACATTGCCAGGATACTGTAAACACCGGAAAGGGCAAATATTTTAGACGGAAGACCGAAAATACCCGCGCCAATGATGCCGTTAATCATCAGCATCACCAAATCCCATTTTCCAATATCACGTTTAAGCATCAAATTATTTTATGGGGTGATTTTTTATATGATACAACATTTCGATAAAGTGAATGTTCTTAATGTTAATTTTAGTACAAAAAGGAAACCAAAAGATTTTTCAGCGTAAGTTAATAAAGTTATGAATAAGTGGTCACGATGTATTAACTGTTTCGTTCAATTATTTATCTGTGCCGTAAAATAAAAACCGGTTCCGGCGCAATATTAAATACCCCTAACCCGGATAAACCGGAAAAAACAAGTTTCAAAAAACAAATTCCAAATAAATATCAAATCTCAATTACTAAATTCCAAACTATTTTTGAACATTGATATTTTGAATTTGAATATTATTTGA
>JAJRUH010000100.1 GCA_024277895.1 Bacteroidota bacterium
AAACGCTATTGGGGGCGTCACTTTTGGGGAAGAGGTTATGGGGTTTGGAGTACAGGCAATATAACAGATGAAATGGGTCAAGAGGACTTGGAACATCATCGTGATAAACCAAATTCGCAGAATGGTAATTGGATATTGGAATGAAAAATTTCATTTTTCTTTTTTTCGAACCTATGGATTTTCAATCCATAGTGGTTTAGTTTTTAGCCGATATGCTTTTCCGCATGATATGAAGAACGCACCAAAGGAGAACTTTCGACATATTTAAATCCTTTTCCGAGTGCAATTTTTTCCCATTTTTTAAAAATATCCGGATGCACGTATTCCTGCACCTCAATATGCTTCGGATCGGGTTGCAGATATTGCCCGATTGTTAAAACTTTACAATCTACTTTTCGTAAATCGTCCATAAGCTCAACAACTTCATCAAAAGTCTCTCCCAAACCGACCATAATTCCCGATTTTGAAATAACTCCGGCATCCGACAAATATTTTATAACTTTTAAACTTGTTTCGTATTTTGCACGGCTGCGAATTTGCGGAGTAAGTCGCCTTACGGTTTCCAAATTGTGCGAAACAACTTCCGGCTTTGCATCAATAAGTTTTTGCAAAAGGTTTTCGTCTCCGTCAAAATCCGGAATAAGAGTTTCTATTGTGGTTTGCGGATTTAATTTTTTAATTTGATTTACGGTTTCAGCCCAAATTCCGGCACCTTTATCGGGCAAATCGTCTCTGTCAACGGATGTCAACACGCAATGTTTTAAATTCAGGGCTTTAACGGAACGGGCAACTTTCAGCGGCTCGTTTTTGTCTGCCGGCAAGGGTTTTCCTGTCTTTACGGCACAAAATTTACAAGCACGCGTGCAAATATCACCCAATATCATCAGTGTTGCCGTTCCTCTGTCCCAGCATTCGCCTAAATTCGGGCACTTCCCGCTTGTGCAAATTGTATGCAATCCGTTTTTTCGTATATTTTTTTGAACTTCGGCATATTTCCCGCTTTGCGGAAGTTTAATCTTCAGCCAATCGGGTTTTCTGCGGCTTGTTTGTTTATTTTGTGTTTGCATAGTGCAAAGTAAAGGTATTTTTTTTAAATTTGAAATTAGGAGTTAGGAGTTAGGGGTTAGGAGTTAGGGGTTAGGGATTTTAAATTTAGATTTTATCTTTGCAAAAAAAATATCTTTATGATTATCGGTATCGGCGGATGCAGCAACTCAGGAAAATCGGCTTTGGCTGAAAAAATTGATAACTTTTTCAACGTAAGAAAGGTAAAAGTTTTGTGTCAGGATGATTTTGTAAAAAGACGTGATTTTCTTACCGAAATAAACGGACATATTGATTGGGAACTGCCTTCGACAATAAAATTCGACGAATATTTGAATGCCGTTAAAAAAGCAGCCGAAAAAAACGATTTGGTTATATGCGAAGGTTTATTTGCTTTTTGGTTTGACGAACTTAATGAATTGTATAACAAAAAGATATTCTTAAAACTTGACAAAAAAACTTTTTTTGAAAGAAAGCAAAAAGATTTACGCTGGGGAAAAGAACCCGATTGGTATATAGAACATATTCGGCAATCTTATCTCAAATACGGACAATTAAATCTTCCGAAAGAAAATACTTTGTTTATTGATGCTTCAAAAAACATTGATTTTGATGAAGTTATAAATTTTATCGGTTTAAAATTATAAATTCTACACGTCTGTTAAGTTTTCGCCCGGCTTCTGTATTATTGTCGGCAACGGGTTTAGTTCCGCCGAGAGCTTTTGTTTTAATACGGGAAGAATTTATTCCTTTCATAATCATATATTTCTTAACGGATTCGGCTCTTTTTTGCGATAAAATCATAAGTTGTTTTTCATATCCGGAACGGGATTCGGTATGTCCCGTTATTTCAATTTCCATAGTAGGTTTTTGTTTCATAAGTTTTACCAAACGGTTAAGTTCTTCGTATGAACTCGGTAATAAAACTGCTTTTGTGGTATAAAAATGAACATTTTTTAATACTATCGGTTTTTCTTTAATTAAAGGAGACATAAACAAGTTCTTTTTCACTTCTTTATAATTTCCCTTTTTGCTTAAATCTACCGTTTCGTTTACGGCAAAATATCCGTTTTTATCTGCTCTTACATTATATTTTTCACCGTAAGGAAGAATAACTTTATAAGAACCGTTTTTCGGATTACTGCGTGCAGTTCCTTCTGTTTTTCCTGTTTTTGCATTTTCATAAACCACATTTGCACTTATCGGTTTATGCGTTTTTTCATCAAGTACTTTTCCGTAAACAATTACAACGGGGTCAGGTTTTTCTATATCTCGCAGTTTTATTCTGAAAATATCTTCATTTCCGAAGGAAGTTTTTGAATAAACCAAATATGCATAATCGCCTTTTGCGGCAACTGTGTAGTAAACATCCCATTGGTCTGAATTAATTTTTTTCCCGAGATTTTTCGGCTTACTCCACTTTGTCCAAGTATTATCAAGGCGTTTTGAAACAAAAATATCGGCATCTCCGTAGCCGGGTTCGGTAAAAGAATAGAAATAAAGAGTTTTACCGTCGGGAGCAATATACGGAGTTCCTTCACCGAGATAGCTGTTCAAAACGGGACCCATATTTTTGGGTTCGCTGTATGAGCCGTCCGGTTGTAAAAAGCTGACATACATATCTTTATCGCCGTATGAATCGTTTCGCTCCACCGACATAACGAGTACATCTCTGCCCGGAGAAAAAGCGAAACTTTCATAGACATTATTATTATAGTAATTTTTAATATTTATTTTTTTCGGAACCGTCCATCCGTTTGCAGTTCTGTATGATACGGAAATTCCCTGATCGCTTTTATAACTTCCGTCGGCATTGTACAGTGTTTCAAGAAATAAAGTATTATTATCAGGCGTAACCGATATTACAACATTATCGCCCGAATTATTTAAGGGTTTAGGTGCGTGTTTTAATTTAGACCATTTTCCGTTCGGTTGAAGCGTTGAGTACCAAATATCGTATTTATTTATCGGCTTTATGTTTAAAGGATGGTTTGCACGAGCGACATACAGTGTTTTTCCGTCCGGAGAAATAACGGGAGCAATTTCCGAATAGGGAGAATTTATATTCAAACCCATATTTTCTTTAGTGTATTTTGAAATTTGATTACTTAAAAGATTAATTTTTCGTTTTTCGGCTTTTACAAGAAAATAATCTGTTGCAGTTTTTATATTTTGTCCGGTAATTATTCCGGTATAGTATCCGAAAAAATTGTATGTTACTGCTGTATATACTTTTATGTCATTAATGTAAAACAATAAGTAATTTCCGGATTTTTTTATTGCCAATGTATTATTGGAATATTTCGGTTTTATAAGTTTCTTTTTCCAAGTTTCTTTTTTGATATAAAAAAGTTGTGAGTTTTTGTAACCGTATATACGAAACCACCCTTCGGATGCAATATCAAAAATCAAACTGTTTTTCCAAGAAGAGGTTCCCCAAATAATACCGTATCCTTTTTTTTCAGAGCCGGATATCTGTTTTATTTTTGCTTTGATATAAAAATCTTTTTTTTCGTTAAAATTGATTTCTTGAAAACTCATTCTGAAAATATATGACGAATCACAAGAAGTTATAAGATAACCGTTTTTGATTTTAGTGTATTTATTAATTGACCAAGAATTTGAATTGTTATTAAAATTGTCTTTGAAAATTTCAACAGGCTGCGAAAAGGTAAAAAAGGACAGTACAATAAATACAGCAGTAAAAATTGTTTTATACATTATTTTTGTTTTGATGGGTTTTTATTATGCTTTTAAAGAAAAAGGTAATTACCTTAAATCCGCAAGCGTTAAACTAACAGACTGATAGTCATCGGGTGAATGATTAAATAAAAGTGAAATCAATCATCTTATAAATCGCTGTTAATTAACCAATTCATCCGATGACTTGCGAATACAAGGAATTATTAAAAAAACTTGTTTATGGTTTCAAATAATTTTTCTTTTGTCAGAGGTTTGGTTAAATAATCGTCAAATACGGTTCCGTATTTTTTTATTTCCGAATCAATTGCATAGGCTGTTAATGCAATAACAGGGATATTACTGTAACGTTTATTTTTTTTAATTATTTCAGCAGCTTCAAAACCGTCTAACACAGGCATTCTGATATCGGTTAAAATAAGGTCGGGTGTCATATGTTTAAGAATATCAATAATTTCCTGTCCGTTTTCGGCTTCAATGATTGTTATTTCGCTGTCTTCAGTCATTGCTTTAACTAATTCGCGATTAATTAACATATCATCAGCATAAAGAATTGTGATTGAGGGAATATTAATTATTGTATTTTTTTCAATTAAAACATTTTCTGCTGAAGAAATAATTTTTATATCATTTAAAGTTATTGTGAACTCAGAACCTTTGTCAATATCACTTTTAACAAAAATTTTACCTCCCATAAGATTAATAAGGTTTTTAGTAATAGAAAGTCCTAAACCTGTTCCGCCGAATGTTCTTATATCCTGACCTTCCGATTGCCTGAAAGATTCAAAAATTGTTTCAATTTGATTTTCGGGTATTCCGATACCTGTATCCGCAACGCTTATTTTTAAATTAAACTTTTTGTCCGACTGAATTGTACCCGTTACATTAACTGATACCGATCCGGATTCTGTAAATTTCACGGCATTAGCAATTAAATTCAATAAAATTTGTCTTAAACGGACACTGTCAAGTTCCAGTAAATCAGGTATTACAGTATTTATAACTAAATTAAAATCTAAATTTTTATTATATACTTTCGGAGTAAAAATATCTGTAATTTCTTTGATTAATTTCCTGATATTTACAGGTTTCGTCTGAATGGTCATTTCTCCGGCTTCAATTTTTGATAAATCTAAAATATCATTTATTAATTCCAGTAAATTATCACTGCTCAATTTTATGTTATGCAAAAAAGAGAGATTTTTTTCATCAGACAATCGGTTCGATAAAATATCAGAAAATCCGATAATAGCGTTCATCGGAGTTCTTATTTCATGAGACATGTTTGCCAAAAATTCGCTTTTTAAACGATTTGCTTCTTCTGCTTTGTGTCGTGCTTCAATCAATTCATTTTCAATTCTTTTTATATTTGTAATATCCGTAAAGGATACAATAACTCTGGAGTAATCGTCTTTAATGACATTAATTTTTAAAATTACATTGATAATATTTTTATATCTGTCATAATAGCTGCTTTCTTTTTCAAATATTTTTTTATTTTGAGAAAATGCTTCTAATAAATCCCAAAAAACCTGATTTGATTCATCGGTAAAAAAATCATTCATATGAGTCATAAGATATTCCTTATTCGGAACTTTAAAAGATTTAACTGCTGCCTCATTCACTCTTTTTACAATATAGTTTTCTCTTATTTTTATGAAATAATCACCATTTTTTTTCAGATATGATTTTATATCTTTAACGCCTTCAGCTATTTTTTCATCTAATATTTTTTTTATATTATAATAATCTTCTTCCCATAAAGGTACCGGATTATTATCAAAAAGGTTCCTGAAACTTTCTTCACTTTGTAATAAATTTTGCTCTGCTTCTTTTTTCTCTGTTATATCGGTCATTGCGACAATTACTCTTTTGTAATTGTCTAATACAAATAGCTTTAAATATATATATATGGGTTCTCCGAAATAGTTTTTTAATTCTACTTCTTTGTGAAATGATTTTTCATTTTTTGAAAAAGCAAATAAAATTTCTTTAAACATTGACAAAGAACTGTCGGTAAAGAATTTATGAGGATTATTAATAATATATTCTTTAGAAGGTGCTTTTAATGTTGTTAATGTTTCGGCATTTATTTTGATTAAATGATAATGTTTATTGCACTCCTCTGTAAAGTCTTCATTTGTTTCAATATATTTTTTAAAATCACCGGAAATTTCATTTTTTTTATTATCTATTAAATTTTTAATCTCAGAATAATCTTCTTCCCAAAGCATTATCGGATTATTATCAAATAAACTGCGGTAATTCTCTTCACTGGCAATTAATTTTTGTTCGGCTTCTTTTTCTTCGGTAACGTCTCTGATAATAGCAATGGTTTCGATGTGAATGCCGTTTTTTATTTCCGGAATAGCCTTTACGTGTATTATTCGGCGTTTATTATCATTTGCCCTGATAACAGGCAGTTCGTAATCTCCGCTTTTGCCGGCAGCTCTGTTTTTTAGTTCTTTAGAAATAAAATTCATTTGTTTACTACCTACAAAATCAGTTAAATTTTTACCGACAATAGAAGTGTTTGTATATCCGAAAATTTCGTTTGCAGTTTTGTTTGCTAAAATGAAATTTTCGTCGGAATCATTAATGCAAATACCTTCCGAAAGGTTTTCAATTAAATTTCTGTATTTTTCTTCACTTCTTGAAAGATCTTCTTCCAATTTTTTCTGTTCGGTAATATCAATAATTATTCCGTTAAATAATTTTTCTTCAGTTTGAGAATCTGTAACTTGATTTGATATTATATGAAGCCAAATCCATTTATTTTTCCGCTTGTTATAATATCTGAATATTTCATTAAAGATTTCACCGGTTTTCCCTGAATGTATATTTGCATTAAATACTCGTTTGAAATCATCTTTATGAATATTTTTAAACCAATTTTTAAAAATTTCCGGATTATCTATCCCCAGAATTTGTTTTACGGAAGGGCTGTAAAAAACAGGTATTCCGATACTTCCTTTTTCGCTGGTAACTCTTACTCTGTATATTACAAAATCAGAAGCGTTATTCATAAATGAATGTAAATGTGCTTCCTGAACGGAAAGTTTATGCTTAATTTCTTTTTTTTCTTGCTTTTGTTTTTTTATTTCTTCAATACTTTCCGAAAGTTTGCTGTTTTTTTTCTTTATTCTTAAGCTTAACAGAATTAAAAAAACAGACAGAATTAAAAAAAATATAAAACCGAACATTAAATCTCGTCTCAGATTTTTCTCATATGCAGCATTTTTTTTGGATATAATCTGATTTTCTTTTAATAATTTATTCTCTTTTTCTTTCTTTTCATACTCATACGAAATTTTTAATTCTGAAATTTTATTATTTCCTTCTTTTTGAAAAACAGAATCGTTCAAGTCTTTAAATTTAACGGAATAGAAAAATGCAGATTTATAATTTCCTGTTTTTTTATATAAATTCATTAATTTTTTATAGGCATCTAATCTTATTTTTTTAGCAGAAATTTGCTTTGCAAGTTTGACAGATTTAAGATAAAAATCTTGTGCTTTGCTGAAATTGTTTAATTGAAAATACATATCTCCCATTCCTGAAAATATTGATGCATTGCCGTTCTTATTGTCTGTTATATAGTTTTCTTCAATGGCTGAATAATAGTATTTCTCAGCCAGGTCATATTTTTTTAACTCTCGGTATGCATCAGCCATATTTTCATAAACAGTTGCAATATTTAACAAATTTTTTAATTTAATGTCTGTTACTAAAGCTTTTTTATAATAGGATAAAGCTTTATGATATTGTTTTTGTTCAGTAAGAAGAACCCCGTAATTTATATAATAGGTGGCAATGCCTTCTTCAGAATTATTTTTTAAAGCAATTTGATAAGATTTTTTTAAGTATTTCTCGGCATTTTTAAAATCTTTGTTACTGTAATATATTAAACCGATATTGTTGTATAAAAATCCGTCAGGAGAATTTTTACCGGATAATTTGCTTAGTGTCAGTGATTTAAAATATGACTCAAGGGCTTTTGCATAATCAGCTCTGCTGTCGTTAATAACTCCGATATTATTATATAAATTTATAAGGGAAACAGTATCTTTTAATTTGATTGCATATTTTAAAGATTCTTGATAATATTTTTCGGCAACTTCAAAATAAGATTTATAATAATAATTATTACCTAATGTGAAATTTGCCTCTAATTTCCCTCGTGTGTAATTATGAATTTTAGCTGATTTTAAAGCCAGTTCAGCATAATATACTGAGGAATCAATAAAGGCTCTTGTTGTTAAATCATCAGAAATGTCGAGTAACAGCTTAATTCTTGCGGTATCAATTTTTGTTTTACTCAATTGAATTATTAAACTGTCTGTTTTTGAGGTTTGAGAATTAACGACAAAATATGGCAGAATAAATAAGATGAAAAAAACAATTTTTCTGCTAATCATTATTTGAATTTAATTTCATAAAATAACTTATAAAATTACTAATAATAATTTTAATACCGTAAAATTATTTCTATTTCTGATAATTTATTTCCTTTGCAAATTAAATTATCTAATTTTGAAATTAAATTTAATTCTGAATGATATGAAAATTAAAGAAATTATTGCAAGTGAAGTGTTGGATTCAAGAGGAAATCCGACTGTTGAAGTAAATATTAAATTAAAAAACGGGACAAAAGCTCGTGCTATTGTTCCTTCGGGTGCATCAACGGGTGAAAAAGAAGCTGTTGAATTACGCGACGGAGATAAATCTCGTTACGGCGGAAAGGGTGTTTTAAAAGCTGTTGCTAATGTAAATAAAAAAATTGCACCTATGCTTATTGGTCTTGACCCGCGAAAACAACGAATGATTGATCAAATGATGATTGATGCTGACGGAACTCCGAACAAAGCAAAATTCGGTGCAAATGCTATTCTCGGAGTATCTATGGCTGTTGCAAGAGCCGCTGCAATTGCTTCTGATATGTCATTATATCGCTATTTGGGCGGAGTTAATGCCCATGTTCTTCCTTGTCCTTCTATGAATGTGATTAACGGCGGTTCTCATGCAGGTAACAATGTTGATTTTCAGGAATTTATGATTGTTCCTCATAATGCAAATTCTTTCAGAGAAGCCATCAGAATGGGAGCCGAAACTTTCCATACATTAGGTAAAGTTTTGAAAGACAAAGGTTACGGTACGGGTGTGGGCGATGAAGGAGGCTATGCTCCGGAATTAAAATCTAATGAAGAAGCAATGGAAGTTATTTTAGAGGCTATTGAAAAAGCCGGTTACATACCGGGAAAAGATATTTCAATTGCTATTGACCCTGCTACAAGCGAAATGTGGCGTGACGGGAAATATGTTTTCTTTAAGTCGGATAATTCTTCAAAAACATCTGAAGAAATGATTGAATTATGGACTGAATGGGTTGAAAAATATCCTATAATTCTATTAGAAGACGGTTTGGGAGAAAACGATTGGGACGGTTGGATTAAATTAAATAAAGCACTCGGCGATAAAGTTGAACTCGTTGGTGATGATTTACTTTGCACAAATAAAGTATTATTGCAAGAAGCCATTGATAAAAATGCAGCTAATTCAATATTAATAAAATTAAATCAAATCGGTACAATTACGGAAACTCTTGAAACTATTGAACTTGCAGGTAAAAACAACTTTAATCTTTTTGTGTCTCACCGTTCAGGAGAAACCGAAGACACAATTATAGCCGACTTAGCAGTTGCTGTTGCTTCCGGAAAGCTTAAAACCGGATCCGGATCAAGAAGCGAAAGAATTTCTAAATTCAATCAATTAATGAGAATTGAAGATGAACTCGGTGATGCTGCTGTTTTTGCCGGTATTAAAGCTTATAAAAACAGGTAAATATTTGAAACAATAAGCTGTTGAGAATTATTCTTTCGGTTTATTCATAAAAATAACAGAAATTTAAAGCTGTCTTGTAAAGGACAGCTTTTTTACGTAGGGCTTGCTGAAAAGCTCACAGGTGCATTAGATTTCAAGTTTCTCGTTTGAAGTCGTATATAAATACTACGAAATAAGAGAAATTTGAAAGATGATGTGACTGTGGGCAGCTAAAACATTTTACACAAGTGCAAGGAAATAAGATGAAATGAACTAAAAACCTTGCACTTGTATATGCGAACAGTCTCATAAACAGCTGAAGCACAGGTGTATTAGCGTTTTTCAGCAAGCCCTACGTATTATCAGAGCTTATTTTAAGGTTAATTTTAGTAATTTTTCGACTATTTGCTGAATCTATTGTAAACAAGAATTTTCCGATGGTAATTATATCGCCTTTTTTAGGAATTTCGCCTTTTTTTTCGAGTATTAAACCGGCTAATGAATCGGCTTCGCCTCTTATATCTTCAAAAATATCTTCTTTAATGTTAAGAATTTTATAAAAGTCGTTTAATTGAATTTTTCCGTCAAAAATGTAATTGTTATCATCAATCTTTTGAAATAATTGATTTTCTTCATCTGTTTCGTCACTAATTTCGCCGACAATTTCTTCAATAATATCTTCCATAGTTACAATTCCGGAAAATCCGCCGTATTCATCCGTAACAATTGCCATATGTATTTTCTTTTCCCTGAATTCTTCAAGTAAGTCGTTAATTTTCATAGTATCTGGAACAAAAAAAGGCGGTTTTATTATATTTTGCCAATTATAATTCTCTTCATTAATATTTTTCAGTAAATCTTTTATCAGCAGAATGCCTTTTATGTTATCAAAATTTTCTTCATATATCGGAATTCTGGAATAACCTGATTCAATAATAAGAGATTTTAATTTATTGAAACTGAAATTTATATCTGCGGCTACAACATCCACTCGGGGTTTCATAATTTCTTTAACATCAATGCTTCCGAAAGTTACTATACGTTCTAAAATATCTTTGTCTTGTTTAATGTCGTTTTCTGTTAATTCTAAGGCATCGGATAAGTCTTCCGGCGAAACGGATTTTTTCATCTTTAATCGTTTGTTTACGACAGAAGTTGAATTAATTAACAATGTACTGAAAGGGGAAAACAGTTTCATTGAAAGCATTAAGGGTAAAACTGTAAATTTTGCAAATGAAACTGAAAATTCAGACGCATAAACTTTCGGAATTATTTCACCGAATAACAATAAAATAAATGTAATAATACCGATTTGAATTATAAAACCCGCTACCGGCGAGGACGAAAAATCAAAAGCTAAATTTAAAATATAGGACGTAAGAATAACAATTCCTATATTAACAAAATTATTTGCAATTAATATTGTTGCCAGCAATTTTTCGTGATTGGTAAGAACTTCTGAAATTAAGTTTGATTTTTTACTGCTCTCTTTTTTTAAATTGTCTTTTTGTTCGGGAGAAAGTGAGAAAAAAGCTACTTCGGAACCGGATATGAGAGCAGAAGAGAATAATAATATAATACTTCCGAATAATCCGAAATAGAATCCGGAAGAAAGTGTTTTAATAATAATGTTCAGTATATAAATTGTCTGAAAAGGCTCGGGGTCCAATGTTTAATTTGTTAGTTAATAAAGAAAAGATGCCGAGTTTGAATTTTTCGACATCTTTATTATTTTTATATAAATTTAGAACGGTAAATCATCAACATCTTCAAACCCTTCGGTATCTAAATCTGCAGGCGGCTCTTGAACTTTATTTTCCTGTATCGGCTGATCGGAAGTTTGAGTTGAACTTGTTTTACTGTCAAGCATAGTCAAATCTCTGCAAACAATTTCAGTGAAATATTTTGTTTGACCGTCTTTTTCGTATTGTCTGTATGTAAGTTTTCCTTCAATGAAAAGTTTTGAACCTTTTTTAACGTATTTTTCAACAACTTTAGCTAAACCCCTCCATACAACAATATTATGCCATTCGGTATTAGTAACTTTTTCACCGTCTCTCTTTTTATACGACTCACTGGTTGCCAGACTGAAACGTGCAACGGGAACATCTTCTTTTATGTATTTAACTTCCGGGTCTTTACCTACATTTCCTATAAGAATAACTTTGTTTACCATAATTTTTATATTTTTAGGTTTTAAAAAAGTAAAGTTAAGTTGTTTTAATTTAATAACAAAAAAAAATAATAGATTATTATAATGTGAAAACTTAAAA
Organism: Bacteroidota bacterium; assembly: GCA_024277895.1. GTDB lineage: Bacteria > Bacteroidota > Bacteroidia > Bacteroidales > JAADGE01 > JAADGE01. The sequence goes on from JAJRUH010000100.1 coordinate 11,838, forward strand.
CTTTGAGAATAGGAAAGATATCATCGCTCTGAGTTAAAAAAGAGCTATTTTAGTTATCGTTTCCAAATCTGTTTCAAAATTTTCCTGTATGTTGTTTTTGTAAGTTTTGAGTTGAAATTTTTCTCCGTCAAAAATCCCGAAAGTAAAATTTATAAGCCAGTCGCCGAGGTTTATGTGTTTTGAAGATGTGCCTGCATCAATTATGAGCGGGAAATGCCTGTGTCCGTATATTAAATAATCGTAATGTTCGGTTTTTAAAATCTTTTCGGAATGTAAAACTAATAATTCTTTGTCTTTTCCCTTAAAATCGTAATGAGTTTCTTTATTGCGTCTGGAATATGACCATTTTCGGGCGATAAAAAAAGCAAAATTCGGGTGCAAACGTGTAAAACACCATTGTAAAAATTTGTTTGTAAATATTTTTTTCAGGAATTTGTATGATTTATCACCTGGACCGAGTCCGTCTCCGTGAGCAATGTAGAATTTCTTTCCGTTAATTTCGGTTTTCAATTCTTTGTAAAGAATTTTTATTCCGAGTTCTTCCGGCAGGTAATTTTTCATCCAAATATCGTGGTTTCCGGTAAAGAAAATTATTTTTATTCCCGAGTCGCTTAATTCAGCAATTTTTCCGAGAAACCGAACAAATCCTCTCGGAACAACTGATTTGTATTCCCACCAAAAATCAAAAATATCACCGACAAAATAGACAGTTTCGGCATCAGATTTTATTTCATCCAGAAATTTTACAAGTTTAAGTTCTCTTTGCAAACTTTTTTCTCTGTCGGGTAAGCCGAGATGAATATCGGAAACGAAATATGTTTTATTATTGTTCACCGGCAACAAAGTTAATCAATTTCTGATAAATATGTGCAAGTCATCGTATCAATATATTACTAAGCAAATACTTAGGGCTTGCCTTTAGATTTGTAAAGTTATTTTTTATGCTTCCCCCATTTGTTAAGACAACTTTTTTTCAAACTTAGTTGTTTCCATTTACAAATCTAATTATTTTTTTCTTTTGAACTGCCCTCAAAAATGACCGGGGTAGTTTAAAAGAAAAAAATACTTCTGCGGGCGTAAAATAATCAAGGCTTTGATGCCTTCGCTCGGAGTTATAAAATTCAAAATATT
>JAJRUH010000101.1 GCA_024277895.1 Bacteroidota bacterium
AATAAAGAAAAATTTGGTAGCTCAACTGACTGCTCCCGTACGCTGGACTCAAATTATGAAAAATATGATTGCCGGCGGTGCGACCGAGTACATTGAAGTCGGACCTGGAAAGGTTTTGCAGGGTTTGATGAAAAAAATCGACAGGAAATTTCCGACTTTTAGTGCATAAAATAAAAAAGGGGATTTAATTTATCAAGTTAATCCTCCTTTTTTAATACAGTAAAAAAACAGCCGAAGAATAAACTCGGCTGTTAATCTGATAATGTAAAATTTATTAACCCTTAATATTCGCTGCTAAAAATTCACGATTTAAACGAGCAATATGCGCCAATGAAATCCCTTTAGGGCATTCCGGTTCGCAAGCACCTGTATCAGGACAGTTCCCAAAACCCAATTCATCCGGTTCAGCAAGTATATTTTTTGCTTTTATCACTTTGCAGAATAATAAGTAACAAAAAAACAGCCGAAGAATAAACTCGGCTGTTAATCTGATAACATAAAATTTATTAACCTCTAATATTAGCGGCTAAAAATTCACGATTTAAACGAGCAATATGCGCCAATGAAATCCCTTTAGGACATTCCATTTCACAAGCACCTGTATTAGAACAGTTTCCGAAACCAAGTTCATCCATCTTAGCAACCATATTTTTAGCCCTTCTGCTTGCTTCAACTTTTCCTTGAGGAAGAAGTGCCAACTGAGATACTTTTGCAGCTACAAATAACATTGCCGAAGAATTCTTACAAGTTGCCACGCAAGCACCGCAACCTATACAAGCAGCCGCATCCATTGCCTCATCAGCATCAGCTTTGGGTATAGTTACCGAATTTGCATCAGGAACACCGCCTGTAGAAACCGAAACAAAGCCGCCTGCCTGCATTATTTTTTCATAAGCCGTTCTGTCAACCATTAAATCCTTAATAATCGGAAAACTGCCTACTCGCCACGGTTCTATGGTGATTGTTTCTCCGTCTGAAAACTTACGCATATGAAGCTGACAAGTTGTAACTAAGCTGTCGGGTCCGTGGGCACGTCCGTTAATAAACAAACTGCACATTCCGCAAATACCCTCGCGACAATCGTGGTCGTAAGCAACCGGTTCTTTGTTCTCACTGACTAATTTTTCATTCAAAACATCAATCATTTCAAGAAATGAACTGTCAACAGAAATATTTTCCAATTCATAGTTCTCGAAACCGCCTTTTGACTTGGCATCTTTTTGTCGCCAAACTCTGAGTTTTATATTTATTGTTTTATGAGCCATAATTTTATTTTTTAAAATTAATAAAACCGTAATGCTGAATGCTTACGCTGTTTTATAATTACGAGTTTTAACTTCGATTTCTTCGTAATGCAAAGGTTCTTTATTTAATGCAGGTTCTTTATCATCTCCTTTATATTCCCAAGCTGCAACATACATATATTCGTCATCTCGTCTTAATGCTTCGCCTTCTTCCGTAGCATATTCAAGTCTGAAGTGTCCGCCGGAAGATTCGTTTCTGTTTAAAGCATCATATGCCATAAGTTCTCCGAGTTCAAGAAAATCGGCAACTCTGTTTGCTTTTTCCAATTCAGGATTAACCGTATCAGTACTTCCGGGAATATGTAAATCTTCCCAAAATTCTTTTCTTAATGCTTTAATTTTTTCAATTGCCGTTTTTAATCCCTTTTCATCTCTTGCCATACCTACATATTCCCACATAATTTTTCCTAATTCTCTGTGAAAATGTTCTGCAGATTGTTTTCCTTGAATTGACATTAATTTATTAATTCTCTCTTTTACATCTTCTTCGGTCTTTTTAAATTCAGAATGTTCTTCCGGATTTAATCTCGGATTTGTAATTTCGTATGCCAAATAATTCTGAATTGTATAAGGAAGGACAAAATATCCGTCTGCTAATCCTTGCATCAATGCCGAAGCACCGAGTCTGTTAGCTCCGTGGTCTGAAAAGTTTGCTTCTCCGGCTACAAATAATCCGGGTATTGTTGATTGTAATTCATAATCAACCCACAAACCTCCCATAGTATAATGTATGGTAGGATAAATACGCATAGGAGTTTCATACGGATTTTCATCGGTAATTTTTTCATACATTTGAAAAAGATTTCCGTAACGAGCTTCTATTGCATCTTTACCCAGTCTTTCAATTGCATATTTAAAATCAAGATATACGCCTTCGCCGGTACTGTTTTTTTCAATCCCGAAACCTTTATCCGTTCTTTCTTTTGCAGCTCTTGAAGCAACATCTCTCGGAACTAAATTCCCGAATGCGGGATATCTTCTTTCCAGATAAAAATCTCTGTCTTCATCAGGAATATCTTCGGGTCGCATTTTTCCGGCTCTGATAGCTTCGGCATCTTCTTTTTTCTTCGGCACCCAAATACGTCCGTCATTTCTTAAACTTTCCGACATTAAGGTTAATTTAGATTGGAATTCACCGTGACGCGGAATACAAGTCGGATGAATTTGAACAAATGCAGGATTTGCAAAGAACGCACCTTTTTTATATGCTTTCCAAACGGCACTTCCGTTACTTCCCATAGCATTTGTTGAAAGATAAAAAACATTTCCGTATCCGCCTGTTGCCAGAACAACAGCATGCCCGAAATGACTTTTTATTTCACCGGTTTTCAAGTTTCTTGTTACAATACCTCGAGCTTTTCCTTCCACAAGAACAATATCCATTAATTCGGAACGATTGTACATTTCGATATTCCCCAATCCTATTTGTCGAGTTAATGCACCGTATGCACCAAGTAAAAGTTGTTGCCCTGTTTGACCTCTTGCATAGAACGTTCTGGAAACCAAAGCACCTCCGAAAGAACGATTATCCAAATAGCCGGAATAATCTCTCGCAAACGGAACGCCTTGTGCAACGGCTTGATCAATAATTTCATTACTGACTTCCGCCAAACGATAAACATTTGCTTCTCGCGAACGATAATCACCGCCTTTTATAGTATCGTAAAATAAACGGTAAATTGTATCACCGTCATTGGGATAGTTTTTTGCGGCATTTATACCGCCCTGAGCTGCAATACTGTGTGCTCTTCGCGGACTGTCCTGATAGCAAAATACTTTTACTTTAAAACCCATTTCAGCCAAACTTGCTGCTGCAGCACCGCCTGCCAGACCGCTTCCGACAATAATAACATCAATTTTTCTTTTATTTGCCGGATTTACTAAATTTTGATGAGCTTTATAATTGCTCCATTTATCTTTAAGTTTTCCTTCCGGAACTTTTGAATTTAATTTTGTCATAATACTGAGAATTTTATTCTGAATGAATATTATTACCTAATGAATAAAAAATAAATCGGAATAATTGAAAAACCGACTGCAATTAAAATTGCGTAGATATCACCGATAACAGTTAAAATTTTTCGCCATTTTATATTACTCCATCCAATGGTTTGAAATGAAGACCATAATGCATGATGCAAATGAAGTCCGAGAGCAATAAATCCTATAATGTATATTCCGGAATAAATATAAGCCAAAGTTCCGCCTTCGGTAAATAAACCGGCAACCAGTGCATAAGCATTTTCCATTTTTTCACCGTTAACGACAACAGTTCCGATTTCTCCGAATTGTAATTTCCAATAGAAATTGAGAATATGCAGAGTTAAAAATGCCAATACAAATATTCCTAACCAAATCATATTTCTTGAAACCCAGGTACTGGCTTCTTTTTGGTTAACTTTTGCATATTTTACCGGTCGTGAAGCCCAGTTTTTAAACTGAACAATCAAACTGTACACAATATGAAATAAAAATCCTAAAGCCAAAACAGGTTGCATAATTTGGATTACAGGATTGGTGCCCATAAAATGTGCAGATAAATTAAATGCATCACTTCCCCCGAGCAAAAATAAATTTGCCGTTAAATGAACCAACAAAAACACTATTAAGAATAATCCGGAGATACTCATAATAAGTTTTTTCCCGATAGATGAATTAATAAAATTACTCATAGAATTTAATTTATATTTTATTTTAAATACTTTTGTGAAAACACACAAAAATATAGATATTTAAATCTTTTAAATATGTTTCTTAACATTTGTGCTGTTATTTAAATTCATTCTTAATAAAAATAATTAAAATGAGACATTCAACAATAAAATCTTCATTGTTTATCAAAAACAGAGAAAAACTTTATAAACTTCTGAAAAATAATTCGCTTGCAATTATTAATTCGGCAGACGAGATGCCGCGAAACGGCGACCAAACTTTTCCGTTCAGACAAAATTCCGATTTTTTTTACCTTACCGGAATTGAGCAGGAAAAATCCGTATTGTTAATTTGTAAAGGATGTAAAAATAAAGATTTTAAAGAAATATTATTTATTCTTAAGCCGGAAAAGACCCTTGAAATTTGGGAAGGGCATAAACTTACGAAAAATGAAGCAAAAAACATTTCAGGAATTAAAACAATAAAATATCTTGACGAATTTTCGGGAATTTTACGGGAAATTATTCTTTCTTCCGAAAATATTTACTTAAACAGAAATGAAAATATAAAATTTGAAACTTCGGTACCTTATAAAGACATACGTTTTGCCGAAGAAATAAAAGAGAAATATCCCCTGCACAAATACGAAAGATTAGCTCCTTTAATTACAAACTTGCGTTTACAAAAAGAGCCGGAAGAAATCGAACTTATGAAAAAAGCTTGCGAAATAACGACAAGTGCATTTCACAGGGTGTTAAAATTCGTAAAACCGGGAGTTAAAGAATATGAAATTGAAGCTGAAATTACCTCCGAATTTATCCGAAACGGTGCCGGCGGACACGCATACCTACCGATAGTTGCATCAGGAAAAGACAACTGCGTATTACACTATGTTTCAAACGATAAGGAATGCAAAGACGGAGATTTGGTACTTATGGATTTCGGTGCGGAATATGCAAATTATGCTGCCGATACCACGAGAACAATTCCCGTAAACGGAAAATTTACCGAAAGGCAAAAAGAGGTTTACAATGCCGTTTTGCGAGTGATGAAAAAAGCGACAAAACTTATAAAACCCGGAAATACGATTAACAAAGTTAATGAAGAAGTTAACGGAATGATTGAAAAAGAGCTTGTAAAGCTGGGGCTTGCAGAAAAAAAAGACATAGGCGACAAGAAAAAAAGAGATACGGTAAGAATGAAATATTTTATGCACGGCAATTCGCATTTTATGGGGCTCGATGTTCACGATGTAGGGACAAAAGACACTGTTTTTAAGCCCGGGATGGTATTGAGTTGCGAACCCGGAATTTACATTGAAGACGAGGGCTTCGGCATCCGTTTGGAAAATGATATTTTGGTTACCGAAAACGGACAAATTGACTTGCTTGCCGATGAACCTGTTGAAGTTGATGATATTGAAAGGTTGATGGCTGAATGAGTTGAAAGTTGAAAGGTAAAAGGAGAAAGTTGAAAGGAAAAAGGAGAAAGGAAAAAGGAGAAAGGTAAAAGGTGTATATTCTCACACAGATTTTACGGATTTTTCCTTGTAAATTTTGATATTCTTGTAAAATTTCAGATAAAAATATTTTCAGGTATTCGGGGGATTAAATTTTTATCGGCGGCTTCAGAATAAAGTCGTTTTACGGCATTTTTGCCTGTTTTTTCCAAATCAATCGAAAATCTATTGACATATAAATCAATGTGTTTCTTCATAACTTCGGCATCCATTTCTTGTGCGTATTGTCGTATATATTCCAAGCTCGAAGTCGGATTTTCATAAGCATATTCTATGCTGTGTTTTATAATACTGCTGATTTTAAGTTGTAAATCTTTCGGATGTTTTCTGTTTATGACAATTCCGCCGAGGGGTATGGGCATTTCGGTTTTTGTTTCCCAAAATTCGCCTAAATCAATAACTTTTTTCAGTCCTTTGGCTTCGTATGTAAATCTGTTTTCGTGAATTATCAGCCCGGCATCAACTTCTTCATCGGAAACGGCATCTTCAATATCGGAAAACAGAAACGGAATTTTATTTTTTGCTTCGGGATATGCAATTCCGAGCAGCAGGTTTGCCGTAGTGTATTTTCCGGGTATTGCAATCTTTAAATCGCTGACTTCGTCCGGATAAATTTTTCGTTTGCTTATTAATAAAGGTCCGTTATTGTTTCCCAAAGCACTTCCCGAATTAAGCAAAATATAATTTTTTGCCGCATAAGCATAAGCGTGATAACTTAATTTTGTAATATCAATTTCGGCTTCAAACGCTTTTTGGTTCAGTTCCTCGACATCGGCAAGAATAAGCTCAAATTCAATACCTTCGGTATCAATTTTATGATGAACGGCGGCATCAAAAATAAAAGTATCGTTGGGACAGGTTGAAAATCCGAGAGTCAGCTTCATTTGTTTACAATTTTTTATTCATCAGACGACTTGAAGTCATCTGATAAGTTTTTACGTTTTTTCGGATATTTTTTCAAAAATACGGAATAATTCTTCAGACAGATTATTTAAAGCAAGAGAGATATTCCAATTTTCTTTATTTCTTTCTTCAACTTTGTTTGAAATTGCTCTTATTTGCAAAAAATTCAGGTTTTCTTTTCTGCAAACATAAGCAAAGGCGGCACCTTCCATACTTTCAACATCCGGATTAAATTTTTCTCTTCTTAATTCAATTTGTTTTTTATTTCCCGAAACATTGTTTACGGTAATTGCCGTAACTTTAGGCAGTTCGGTATCAATGTTCGATTTCAGCGGGTTATAAAGTTTTCCGTTATCGAAAGGTTTTTTATTAGGTTTTAATAAATTTTCTTCAAATAAAGTTCTGAAAGAATTATCGGGATAAGCAACTCCCAAATCGGCAAACTCGTCAAGAATTACGCTTACGCAATCGCCGACAAACAAATCTTCGTTAAAACTTCCGCAAATACCGGCATTTATAAGCAAATCGTATTTTTTTGAAAGTATTTTTTTTGTTAAGGAATAAATAGTGAAAGGAATACCGATACCGGAAACGAAAATTTCAATATTCAGATTGTTAAATTTGAATTTATTCCCGTCGGAAATAACTTTTTTTTCCGAATTTAATTTTTCCCTGAACTTTTCTGCTTCAAGTTCCGAAGAAAAAACAACTAATATTTCCGAATTTTCTTTCAAAATACTTTTTTGAATACGATTTATTTTATTTTTACAAAATTATTAAAAAACAAATAAAATGAAAATAATAAGCAAAGGAACCGGAATTGACGAAGATTTCGGATATGTGAGGATTGACGGTTGGAATAACGAAACAACCGAAAAGCTATCATATCATTATAAAGAAATATTAAAATTAATAGGGGAAGACGTAAATCGCGAAGGTTTAGAAAAAACACCGGCAAGAATAGCAAAAGCCGTTCAATTTATGATGCAGGGATATAACAGCGACCCTGCGGAAATTATCAGAAGTGCCTTATTTAAAGAAGATTATAAAGAAATGGTTATTGTAAAAGACATTGATTTATATTCTATGTGCGAGCATCATATGTTGCCTTTCTACGGAAAAGCACACGTTGCTTATATTCCTAACGAATACATAACGGGATTGAGTAAAATAGCCCGCGTGGTTGAGGCATATTCGAGACGTATGCAGGTACAGGAAAGATTGACTATGCAAATAAGAGATACGATTGAAGAAACTTTAAAGCCCTTGGGAGTTGCCGTTGTTATTGAAGCATCGCATATGTGTATGAGAATAAGAGGCGTTCAGAAACAAAACTCGGTAACTACGACTTCGGCTTTTACGGGTGCTTTCAATAATGCTAAAACACGCGAGGAATTTATTCATTTAATCGGTGCAAAATTAATATAGATTTTGTAAGTCGTCTTTCCAAGGCGACAAAAGTAAGCCGTCTTTCCAAGGCGACAAAAGTAAGCCGTCTTTCCAAGGCGACAAAAGTAAGTCGTCTTTCCAAGGCGATAAAAGTAAGTCGTCTTTTTAAGACGATAAAAACAAGTCATCTTTACGGGACGACAGTTTTTCTGATACGATTATTTTAATATATTATGAAAATAAACAAAAGCGGAGCAAAATTTTCGGCAATCGTAAAAATAGGAGAAGATTTGCGGGAGGAAAGTCGTAAAACCGGAAAAGAATTTTTATATCTCAACAGAGGAATAAACAGAGTTGTGAATATTGACTTATCGGAAATTATTCCGATGATTGATTTTAATTCCGATACTCTGCAATATTATCCGCATTCAAAAGGTATGTTTTTGCTGAGAAAAGCGATAAATAACGAATTTTTTGCTGAAAAAACTTCCGAAGAAAACATTTATGTAACCGCAGGCGGAATGAATGCTCTTTCTCTTGTTTTCCAAACACTTGAAATTGAGAATGTTTACACACATTCTTTTTATTGGGGAGCATATTCAAATGCTTTGAAAATTGCCGAAAAAAATCAGCTTTTTTATGATGATTTTGAAGATTTAAGAAACAATTATAAAAAATACGATAATTCCGCCGTAATAATTTGCGACCCTAATAATCCTACCGGCAGCAAAGCCGATGACAAGATGCTTTTTGAAGTTCTTGATTTATTTTCAAAACAAAATACAACGGTAATTTGGGACGGTCCTTATCGCAGACTTTTTTACGATAATACCGATATTTTGTATCAAAAATTATTGACTTACGAAAATGTTATTATAACTGAAAGTTTCAGTAAATCAATAGGTTTAAGCGGGCAACGAATAGGATTTATGCACTGTAAAAATCCGGAATTTAACGAAGAATTTGCCGTTCGCCTGTTGTATTCAGGAAACGGCATAAACGCATTTGCTCAAATTTTAGTTGAAAAAATTCTTTCAACACCCGAAGGGAAAAAAGCTGCGGCAAATTTTAAAGAAAAAACAGTAAATGACATCGGCAAAAACATTAAACTTCTGAAAGAAAAAGGATTACTTACCGAAGAATTTTATAATAACGAAACACCCGTCGGAATTTTTGTTATCGTAAATAAATCATACAACGAATTAAAGACAAAAAATATCGGCAGCGTTCCGCTGAATTATTTTACGAAACGAACGGATTTTGATGTAGAAAACTATTCTCGAATTTGCGTTTCGGTACCTGAAAGAGATTTTAAGAAATATTTTGCAAAATTTTGATTACATCGGGTCAACATCGGCAATAAAGCGAACATATTTGAATTTTTCGTTTTCTTTAACTTTGTTAATTGTTAAATTAATTAGCTCTTTTGCCTTTCTGTGCGATAATTTCCGCTCAATTTTTACAAGAATAGTTTTTATATAACGATTTTTTATTCTGGAAATTACCGGATATTCGGGACCCAAAACTCTGTTTCCGAAAATAGAAATTAAAATTTTTGCCAAATTTTCGGCTGCCGAATCCGTTACCGATTTATCTTTATGCGAAATGTTCAATTTTATTAACCTGTAAAACGGCGGATACCTATACTGCTTTCGCAGAGCAAGTTGCGAATTAAACATTGCTTCGTAATCATTTTGAATTACATTTTTTATTATCGGATGATTTTTATCGGAAGTTTGAATAATAACCTTTCCTTGCTTATTTTTCCGCCCTGCCCTGCCGCTTACCTGTGCCATAAGCTGAAAACTTCTTTCAAAAGCTCTGAAATCCGGAAAATTAAGCATATTATCGGCATTCATAATTCCTACCAAAGCCACATTATCAAAATCCAGCCCCTTGCTTACCATTTGCGTTCCTATCAAAATATCGGTGTTTCCGTTTTCAAAATCGTAAATAATTTTATGATATGATTTTTTGCTGCCGGTACTGTCTAAATCCATTCGGGCAATTTTCACGTCGGGGAAAAAAACTTTTATTTCATCTTCTATTTTTTGAGTTCCGAAACCGCGAGTTGTCATTGCGGGGCTTTCACACGCTTTACAAACTCTCGTTGCTTTTTCGGAATATCCGCAATAATGGCACACCAATTGACCGGTAAATTTATGAAATGTTAAACTGACATCGCAATGCTCACATTTCGGAATGTATCCGCAGGTTTCACATTCCGTAAAAGGAGAAAATCCTCGCCTGTTTTGAAACAAAATTATCTGTTCTTTATTCTCTAATGTTTGTTTAATATTTTCCAGTATTTTCGGAGCAAACAAAGATTTCATCTGTTTTTTTCGCCTTGCTTCTTTGGTATCTGCAATTTGAATTTCGGGCAATTTTATGTCTTTATACCTTTGTTTGAGTTCGACTATTGCATATTTTCCTGTTTTTGCGTTATAATAACTTTCTAATGAAGGTGTTGCCGTTCCGAGTAAAACTTTTGCCTTGTATAATCTTGCTAAAACCGCAGAAGCATCGCGAGCGTGATATCGAGGTGCCGGATTGTATTGTTTATAGGTGTTTTCGTGCTCCTCATCAACAATTATCAAACCCAAATTATCGAAAGGTAAAAAAATTGAAGAGCGTACGCCGAGAATTAGTTTAAATTTTCCGGATTGAAGATTTTTCCACACTTCTACCCTTTCGTTATCGTTAAATTTTGAATGATAAATACCGAGTTTATTACCGAAAACTTTTTCTAACCGGGTTGTAATTTGTGCCGTTAAAGCAATTTCGGGAAGAAGATACAGAACTTGTTTTCCTGCGGCAAGCTGCTCTTCAATAAGTTTAATGTAAATTTCGGTTTTGCCGGAAGAAGTTACCCCGTGCAGAAGAACAACGTCTTTTTCCTCAAAATTTTCTTTAATTTCTGCCAGAGCTTTAAGCTGAAAAGAGTTTAATTTTTTAAACTCCGTATTTTCATATTTTTCCGCAATTAAACGGCTTACTTCTTTTTTTTCCGAAATTAAATATCCTTTTTCGATAAGTGCTTTAAGATTTGCCGGTGTTGCTTCGCAAAATTTCAGAACGTCTTTTTTTAAGAAAGTTTTTGCCGGTTTTATACCTCCGAAATTTTCGCTGCCGTATTTTGAAAGATAAATAAAATTCATCAAAAGTTCGCTTTGTTTTTTTGCTCTTTTCAGCTTATCCAAAACCTTCGACAAATATTTTTCGTCATTCATTTTTTCAGACAGAAAGATATATTCTTCAAATTTTGGTTTGTAGCGTTTTTTTATTCGTTCTTCTGCCGAAATAATATTTTTATCCGTTAATTTTTTAAGAACCGGCAAAACATTAAAATCTGTTTCTTTTTCCAACTTGCTGATTGTCAAAGATTCTTCATTTGTAAGCAAGCCTATTACAATTTCTTCTTTTTCGGAGATATCGGAATAATCGGCATTATCGTTTAACATTATATTTGTTTCGCTTTCCAATTTTAATCCTGCCGGCAATGCCGCTTTATAAATTTCGCCGAGAGTACACATATAATATTCCGCAATCCAATCCCAAAATTTCAATTGAAAACTATTGATAACAGAGTTGTTATCTAAAATTGAAATAATATTTTTGGTTTCATAAACAGGTTTGTTTTTATGAATGTTTTTAATTACTCCGGTGTACATTTTTTTTGTTCCGAACTGAACAATTGCTCTCTTTCCCTGCTCACATTCCGAAATCAAATTTTCCGGAACGGCATAAGTAAACAATTTCGGTAAAGGCACCGGAATAATTAAATCTGCATATGTTTTAATATTGCTCAATTTTAAAAATAAGTAATTTGTAAATTTAAAAGTTTATTTATTTTTGACGAAAAAAGAATGTCTGATTTACATCTTTTACAAATAATCGGTATTATCGTGTTAGGTCATATCATTTTAGGTTTTGCTTTTGTTATTTACAAAATTTACCGAAAAAAAGATAAAAATAAACCTGAATAAAACACGAATGTTAAAATTTCTTAAAATAAATTAACATTTCTTAAGACTTTTTAAAATAAATTAACTAATATTGCGTTCAAGAAAGAAAAACTCAATTTTTTGGAAGCAATACTTAAACCTAAATACAGAAAATTTTCCGACTTGCTGGTGCATCCGCCGAAAGTTATTAAAAACGTTTTCGGTAATATTACCTGGAAAATAAACACTGACGAAAAAGTTGTATATTTAACTTTTGATGACGGTCCTATTCCTGAAATTACCGAAAAAATTCTTTTGGCACTTGATATTTTTGATGCAAAAGCAACATTTTTTTGTGTCGGGGAAAATGTTAAACGTTACCCGCATATTTATAAAAAGATTTTAGATTCCGGGCATACTGCAGGAAATCATACATTTTCTCATATGAACGGTTTAAAATCGGGGACAGAAGAATATATTGACAACATTGAAAGAGCTTCACAATATATTGATTCAAAACTTTTCAGACCTCCGCACGGACGTATGAAATCATCACAACAAATTTTAATTGAAAAAGAATACAATATTATTCTTTGGGATGTATTATCTTATGATTTCAATAAAAAACTAAACAAAGTAACTTGTTTTAATAATGTAAAACATTTTACTCGTCCGGGTTCAATCGTTGTTTTTCACGATAATATTAAAGCCAGCAATAATATGTTTTATGCTTTAACTCAAACACTGTTGTTATATAAAGAAGCAGGATACAAATTTGAAGCTCTTACCGAAGATATCATAAAAAATCAAATCCCTCGTAGTACTGTTAAAAAATCAAAAATTTTTACCGGTTTTTTTTAATTGAAGCTTTTTTAATTTCTCCAACAGTAATATTTCTTCTCTTGAAATATTTTCGGGAAACTTATAATGCAAGTCTAAATATAAATCACCGAAAGTTCCGAGTTTGTCATACACAGGCATTCCGAAACCTTTTAGCCGTAATTTTCTTTTGAAATTATATTTTTCAGGAATTGTAATTTTAATCGGACCGGTTAAAGTATTAATTGAAATTTCGCCTCCGAGAATTGCCGTAAAAATATCAATCTCTGCTTTTTGATAAAGATCATTCCCTTTGCGGATATATTCATGCGTATTTTTCACAACTATTCGAATATATAAATCTCCGTTTTCACCTTTATACTTACTCTTTTTTCCTTTACCCGGAATTTTAATAATTTTCTCGGAACTAATACCCGGCTTTATTTTTATTCGGATTTTTCCGGCAGAAGTATTAATAATGCGAGCAGAACCGAAATAGGCTTCCTTAATGTCAATAGTAATTTTTCCTCGGATATCATCGCCTTTAAAATAAGAACGTTTTTTTTGCCTGTTTTTATTTTTAAAGAATTGTTTAAAAAAATCCGAAAATTCAGTTTCATATTCAGCCTGAGTATATATTCCGCTGCTTGAATAGGAATATGTTTTCTTTTGCGAAGCTTTTACAAAATCGTCAAATTTTTTACGTTTCATAACATCCGACAAAACATCATAAGCTTCTGAAATTTCCTTAAAGATATCTTCGGATTTTTTATTATCCGGATTTTTATCGGGATGCCATTTTTTTGCCAGTTTTCTGTATGCTTTTTTAATTTCCTCTTCTCCGGCAGAAGCCGACACACCCAATATTTTATAATAATTTTTAAAATTCACGATTTGTCTTAAAATACAAATATAATAAAAAAGGTCTTCCTTTATCAGAAGACCTTTCAGAATTTTTTTGTAAAATTTATTACATTGCTGCAATATGTTTCGTCAACTTAGACTTAATATTAGCAGCTTTATTTTTATGAATAATATTTCTTTTTGCTAATTTATCCAGCATTGAAGAAACTTCAGGTAACATTTCTTCAGCATCTTTTTTATCAGTTAATGCTCGTAATTTTCTTACTGCATTTCTTGTCGTAACCGCAAAATAACGATTATGTATTCTTCTTACTTCGTTTTGTCTGATACGTTTTTTTGCAGATTGATGATTTGCCATATTCTTTTATTTAATCTTATAAAATTTGCAGTCCGTAGGGGAATTGAACCCCTGTTACCGGGATGAAAACCCGGCGTCCTAGCCACTAGACGAACGGACCGTTTTGTTTGTTAGCGGATGCAAAAGTAAAATATTTTATTTTACGGACAAAAAAAAACACTTTTTTTCACAGCCTTAAAACTTTTTATTTTTAAAGCCCTCGAAAAGAGGGCTTTTTAGTAGCGAGGGCAGGACTTGAACCTACGACCTTCGGGTTATGAGCCCGACGAGCTACCAACTGCTCCACCTCGCAATATATTTTTTATAACTGATTGGTCTTTTCTCTAAAAAGATTGCAAAGATATAATATATTTTTTAATATGTCAAACTTTACAAACTATTTTTTTACAATTTTACAATCGTCCTACTAAGAAAGAAGGATATCCTTTTTCGCCGGCTTTGTTGTAAAAACCTGTAAACTTTAATTTGTAGAAATAATTATCATTATTATAAATAATATAATTTCTGTTTAATAAAACAAGGTAAGATCCGGAATTAAAATTATAATACTTCCAATCATAGCCAATAAAGTCAAGACGGGAAGAAAATTCAAAATTAACAGTATCATTAATTGAAATATCTGAAAACTCAAAGGTCGTATCTTGAGCCGATTTAACCAAATAAGGATTTTGCAAAACACCTCTGACCGCATAAGGAACAGGTGTCCCGTCATCAAATATAACAGTCTGATATTGAGTAAACAATAATGACCAATCTGTTTTTGGGGGTTCTATGTCAACAATCCCTTTTTCAAAAGAAAAACAAACATAATTTAAATTCGGATTTTTATCAATTGTCAATGTATGTTCATTTTGACCGTCTAAATCAGCATAGCGTATTTTATAACTATTCCCTGCAGGCGTGTCAAACATAATTTTTTTATATCCGACGGATGTGTATGTCTCATCTTGTCCCCGATCAATTACATAAACGTAATTATTGGAAACGGGTAAAATATCATTTATATGGTACCAGTTTTTAATTGCCAAACTATCTTTATTACCTGATGAAGCATCAAATGCCATTTCTAAACCTGCGCTACTTGTTACAGCGGTAAAATCTGTAATGAAAGTATTACCCGCATGCATTAATTTTGAGTTATTAAGAATTATATACCAAGACGTATCTGAACAAGAAAATCCTAAATCCCAATCAGTAATTAAATTTGATTTTACGGATTTGTTCGTCTTTAAATCATAAAAAACCTGATATTTATAAGTTCCTGTCAGGGCAACCACACCTTCTTTCAATTCTCCTGCAGTCGGCGGTAATTTAATGGTTTGATCTTCCTTAAAGCAAGAAGAAAAGGTAATAATTGTTACGATTAGCAATAAGTTTTTCATCTTTAATATTTTGAAATGTTTATTTTCAAATTTACGAACCAGGTTCTTCCCCACCCCACCAATGAAGAAACACCCGAATCAATACCGTGTCCGGTACCAACTGCTGCTCCTTGAAGTTGAGTATTATTGAAAAGATTTTTTATACCGACGGATAGCATAAACAGTTTATGTTTAAAACTCTTTGAAATTGTAAAATCTAAATTATTAAAGGCATCTAATATGTTTAATTTTAACTCACCAAAATTAGTATAATAAGGATATTTCCCGATATATTTATAAAAAAAAGAAATTGCAGCAGTATTCTTTAAGAGATTCAAATTCAAATTCGAATTAAAACTATTACTGAACAACAGAGTATTTTCAACGTAAATATCTGAATTGCCTGTTCTGTTATATCCGACTTCAAATTTAAAATACGGGAGTAATTTGTATTCGACTTGTGCTTCAAATCCCACAGACTCAAAGTGTCCTATATTTTCATTCTTGTAATGAAGTAAATTGTCCGGATCAACCTGAACAAGAGTTATTCTGTTTTCAATTATATTATAAAACCCCTTTAAATTAATATTAAACTTATGTTTCAGTTTATGAATTTTATAGTATGTTGAGATATTGAAGTTATGAGAATATTCTGCTTTTAAATCTTCATTTCCTTCAATTTCATGATTAATATCGAAAAAATTCAAATACAATTCTTTTAATGAAGGGGCACGAAATCCCCGGGCATATGATGCTCTGACATTTACATTTCGTATCTTATACATAATATTAAACGAAGGAACAAGCGGGACTTTATATTTTGTATTATAAGCAGCTCTTAATCCCGGTTGTATTGTCAATGCAGGTAAAATATTCCATTTAAGACCTGAAAAAAAAGCATAATCCTGTATGTTGTTTTCGTGATTTTTTATTCGTTTTCCGTATCCTTTTTCTAAGTTAATATCAAAGCCGGTTTGAATATTAAATTTATTATTCTCAGAACTGAAATTATATACACTTCTTGAAATTAGGGCATTAAATATTGTTGTATCATGATCATCCGGTTCTGCCGTTAAAATTGTTTGAAGCGTTGTCAAATCTTTTGAATATTTTAACCGTGATCTGTTATAATAAGAATATCCGAGAAGAAAATTATAAAATGAACGTCCGGAGATATTGTGTTTCAATTGAATGCTGTTATTTGCTCTCACCGTGTAATACCATGTGTCAAAACATACGGCAGAATAGGGATACCCGAATATATCACTGCGATTTAGCAATTGTTCTTTAAAATAATCTGCCTTATACTTTAGATCTACATCCTTTATATTAAATGTATATTTCAATCCGGCGTTATATTGCTCTTTTGGCTTATATTCAACAGATCTGGTTGTTTTATCCAAATCAAATCCTGAAAAAAAATTTCTGCCTCCGTTTAAAAACAGAATGTTTTTCTTTAGTTTGAACGATACATCAGCATTTGCATTGTAGGTCCCTACACTTTCATAATATGTATTCAGTGCTGCTTTAAATCTTGCATATTTATTGTCTTTTGTAATAATATTTATTACACCGGCTAAAGCATTGCTGCCATAAATAACTGACATCGGTCCTTCGACAATTTCTATATGATCAACATTTGACATATCCAATTGACTCAAATCTATATTTCCGTTCAAACGCCCTATTACCGGAACTCCGTCAATTAATATTTTAATATTTTCGCCGGAAATACCCTGCATTTTCAGAGCTGTTCCGGTAGAAGGATCGTGATTAAGCCTGATATTTAACTCATCAGACAGCAATTCAGCCAGATTATTTGCAGCTTTTTGCTCAATCATTTTCTTATCTAACAGCGTAATATTATAAATAGAATTATCTGTTGTTAAAGGTTTACTTTCTCCTGTAATTACAACTTCATCCAAATCGAAACCGGTTCTTTTCATTTTATAAACCTTTTTCGAAGTATCTGATTTAATGGTGTCTATAATCGTTTCAAAACCTAAATAACTTAAAGATATTATAGTTCCTGCTTGGCTGTTAATAATTAAATTTCCTTTGTAATCAGTGACCTGATATTTTTTTTCTCCGCTGTTTAAATTTTCAGTACAAATATGTACATACGGAATAGGACTCGAATCCTCTTTTTCAATTACGGAAATATCAAGTTTTTGGGACTGTGCATATACCACAGAAAACACAAACAAAAAAGTAATTACGATTTTGTGTAATTTAATCATACCGAAGTATTTAGTATAACTAAAAGCCGAAATCGAACATTCCGGCTTTTAGTCTTTACAATTATTTTTTGATAAACTTAACAGAACTTACTTTGTTTCTGTTACTTACAGTGACATTAAAAATTCCTGCAGGTAAATTTTCAATATTAATACGCTGTTTATTCAATTGATTACTATTATTAATAATCTCGGAATAAACGAGTTGTCCGTTTATGTTATAAATCTTAACAGAACATGGTCCGTCAATATCATATATCAGAATAATATAATCTGAAGTAGGATTCGGGTATACTGTTGCAAATGATTTATTTATATCGGATACATTGAGATGTGTAAGTTTCTCCTGAATGAATGTGTATTGTCCGTCTGCGGAACCTCCGAAGCCGGTAAAATAGAGCTTCCAAATAACCCCGTCAGGTAATTCTCGCACAAAATAAACAACTGTATCAATAATATCATAAGTATATGTACCCATATTAAAACTTTTCCAATCACTTCCGATAGTACTTATACTTTTTGAAAACAGATTTTCATCGAAGGTGTTATAAGTTGCTTGATTTAACCCGGTTTGTCTTACCTCTTGTACAGCAACATTCCCTTTTGTAAGAACACCCGAAACCATATAAGGAATATTATAATCATAGTATCTGGTAAACAGAAGTTGCCATGTATTTTTATTAGGCTCTTGTGAAACAAAACTTCCGTTTTCAATTGAATAATGTATAAAATTCATTGTGCTGTAATCATCGGCATCAAAAGTTTCTGTAACTACATTTGTACCGTCTATATCAGCATATTTAAAAGTCCACTGATTTGCTACAGCATCTTTTACGACAATTGCTAATTGTTTATATGTGCCCGAAGACAATTTAATGATAAAAATACTGTCTCCGTCAATATGGTGATTTGCTGAATTATAAATACCCCATCCGAAATCTAAAGAATTTCCGGGATCAATATTGTTTAAAAATGCACCCTCATTTACAGAATCAATTGAATTATACATTTTCGGCCAAGTATCTACAGCTGAAATATCAAGAACATTTCCGAAATCATTAATATCTCCGTTCGGATAAGTATATAACTCAATTCCGTTCCCGTTATTAGCAAGAATGTTTATTTCCATTTGATCTGTTGAGAATGCTATATCCCATGCACTTCGTGAAACAGTTTGAACAGATCCGGTCTCAAAACCGTAATATACCTCATCAGCATAGTTGGCTCCTGTAATTACATTATCTTCCTGTTGTGCAAAAATAAAATTCGCAGTTGTCAAAAATATTAAAATAAATAATAATCGTTTCATAGATATTTGTTTTTTATTAATAAATAATATTCTTCATTATATACGATATAAAAGTTTAAAAGTTCCAACTTTATGAATTAAACCATGCAACTGTTATTTGATATATAACAATGTTTAAAATCAAGGCAAAAGTACGAAGAAAATACAGTAATAAAAATAATCAGACATATTATACAACATTCGGATACTCCTGTTGTTTATTTTTTAACTGTGAATATTTCAATATTTCTAAATGATTTTAAAGTACTGTTTTATATGAAAAGAAATTACACGAAAAGAGAAATTATTATTTTTAGTCAGTCTTACTGTTTTTATTCATTTTATTAACAACAGGTAAGAGGACGAGCGATAAAACACCGACAATTATCATCATTAAGGTCATTGATTCGTGTGATGCAAAAGCGAAAGCTCCGGCATCTGCTTTATTAACGCCGTATATCATTAAGGTTTGAATAACCATAAAATGCCAAGTGCCTATTCCGCCCGGGGAAGGAGCAACCATTCCGAAAGCCGACATTACAAAAACTGTTAATCCTGACAAAACACTTAAATTTTCGGTAAAACCGAAACTTTTAAAAACAATATAAATCATCATAAAATACATTCCCCAGATAAAAATTGAATGAGCAATAAATTCAAATCGCCGTTCCATCTTCATAATACTTTTTAAACCCTCAGCGAAGTTTTTAATAATGGTTTTAATTTTTTGATAAAAACGAAAATGTTGTAATTTATGCCTGAACCTGTAAATAAAGAAAAGCAACAAAATAAATCCGATAAAAATTGCAATTAATAAGGGTGTTGAAGACAATAAATTTTGAAGATTTGCATAAATCTCAGGATTTTTTTCGAGCATTGCAATAACAACATGCATTTGAGTCATTAAAACAATTGCCAATAAAATAAAAAGCATTATAAAATCTATAATTCTCTCGGTAAAAACAGTTCCCAGTAATTTTGACACCGGGATATTTTCTGTTTTACCCAAAACTCCGCATCTGACAATTTCCCCGGAACGCGGAATTGCCATATTTGACAGATACATAATCATTACAGAGAAAAAAGAGTTAATGACTTTCGGTTTATAACCTAAAGGATAAATTAATAAATTCCAGCGCATTGCTCGACTGATGTGGCTTAAAAGTCCGAGAATCAATGAAATAAATATCCAGAAATAATCGGCATGCAAAAGAGCATCTTTTAAAACAGCCATATCTTGTTTTCGGTAAACAAGCCAAAATATAACGATTCCTACCGAAAAGAAAATTACTGTTTGAATAATTTTTTTTATGGTCTTATTCATTTTGTACACAATTTATAATAAATCAGGGTCAAATTTCAATACTTTCATAACGGCATCTTTATAAGTTCTGCCAATAGGAAGTTCTGTTTCTGCGATAGTAATAATTCGGGAATTAAAAGACTTAACTTTATTAACAGCAACAACATACGATTTATGAATTCTGATAAAATCCCTGTCTTTTAATTTTTCTTCAATTTTGCTGATAGGTAATTTTGTCATTATTGCTTTTTCGGAAGTATGTACTTTTATATATTCTCTGAAACTTTCAAGATATAAAATTTCGTTAAGATAAATTTTATGAATCGTTTTATCTTCATTAAAATAAATAAATGGTTTTCCGCCGGTGTCTCCCTCTTCAAAAACTTTTATTTCAGTATCTTTCAATTGCTTAAAAAATTTGGTCATTGCTTTAAAAAAACGATCAAAAGAAACCGGTTTCAGCAAATAATCCGTGATATCATATTCATATCCTTTTAAAGCATAATTTCGATATGCTGTAACAATAATCACTTTCGGCGGATTTGATAAAGATTTTAAAAATTCAAAACCGGAAATTTGAGGCATTTCTATATCTAAAAAAATCAAATCAACTGAATGTTCTCTGAGTGCTCTGTCTGTTTCTATTGCATTTCCGCATTCGGCGACAATTTCAATATCTTCAAAACTCTTAAGATGCGTTTTAATTACTTTACGTGCAAGGGGTTCGTCATCAACAATAATACATTTTGTTTTCATAATACATTTGCAAATTATTTTGCAAATATATAATTTAAAGATAACTAAATGTTTCTTTCACACCAATCTTCATCCAAAAAAGAAGCGAGCAAAATAAATTGCCCGCTTCACATCTAAGAAAAACAATTACTAATAAATATTATGAAGCATCATCATTTTTGAAATGAATGACTAAATTTGAAATTAAAATCGGATTATACGGTGTTAAATTATTCATTGAAGTTTCTGCTGCATCATATGCACTTGAAGGAGCTTGACCTGCTGATACGAAACCGTCATTATTAAAATATCCGGGAGCTTGAGTGTTTACAAGATAATCTTGAATGTCAGCTTCTTGGTAACCCAAGTCAATTAATTCGCTATGAAAAACATTATAGATTGAAAAATCGTCAAGTAAAACCGTTCTGCTTGTTTCATCCAAATTACTCGGCGGCAAACCTACTTCTGCAACTCCTCTGTCATTACTTTCATCACCTGCTGCTGCAAAAGCCCAATTAAATCCCACGGTATTTTCGTCAAAGAAACTGGCATTGGGATGATTAGAATTTCCGAAAACATCAACGATATCGCCTTTTTTACCGACAAACATTTTCATTGTTTCCATAGCAAATTTGTTGTCGCCTACAGTCGGATCGGGCAATACCAAACCGGAAATATAAACTTTCATTGTTGCATCATAAGTTGCATCAACTTCGCTGTAATCAATACGATACATCGTATTTTCATCAGACCGGTCATTTTGTTCTTTTCTGTTTAAATTATAAGGTTTCAGAATGGATATTCCTTTTACGGGGCTGTTGTTCCAAAATATTTGCATAGCTTTTCCTCCGTCAGTATTTGTTTCGGAATCGGCATCAGTCATTGTTAATTCATATTCCCAAGTTGTTCCTTCAAATTCGGAATTCTCAATAATAACAACATTTTTTGTTCTTCCGTCATCATCACTTTGGTATGAAAATGTCATTGCTTGGTCCAAATCATATTGACGAATGGCTCGCATAATTTCCTGTACAATATCAGCGGCACTTTCACCTACGGCAATAAAATTCGATAAGTGTCCGTAAATATCATTTCCGTTTAACACACCGTCTTTATCTGCTTTAGCAGCACTGTTACTGATTGAACTCGGAATATCAACTTTAAAGTTCTGCGGAATAATGTCCGCTTTTGTCAAATTGGTGTCTTTTTTACACCCTGTAAAAGTAATTGCAAGAGCAAAAACTACTGTTAAAATTAAACTAATCTTTTTCATTTTTTTTAATTTAAGTTAATAATTATATGATGTCAGTTGTTGCGATTTGTTTCGCTTACAATAATAATACACCGCATATTTATTTTACCCTGAAAAAAACTATGAAAATTTTACAATAATTATGTACTCATTTGATTATGTGCAAATTAACATTTAAACTATTGTACAAAAAACGTATCGGTAAGGACAATTGATGCTCCGAAAAAGCCGAAAGCACCGTTACTTATATTTGTATAAACATTATCTTCTTCGGTATCAAAATTTCCGCCGCTCCATTGTGTTTCAAGAAGCAATGAACGAATAAATTTTTCGTGCTCCGGACTTAAAGAATATTTTTTTACGGCAAGTCGTGTTCCTTTTGGAAAATACACTTTTTCGTTAGGCGGATTAAAAATTTCATTCACATCAATCGTTCTTAAAATATAGAAATACATCTTCGCTTTGGTTTCTGTTTCCGGCAGAGTTCCATATGCAGGAAGGAAAGACCAATCGGCATTTATTTCATACATTGCAGCTTCATCAGGACTGAACTCGGCAACAGCTTGAGGAAAATAAAATAAACTGTCGTTGTATTGAACATAATTTAATGAATTATGCGAAAGAACAGGAACTGCATGAGCTTGTGCCGTATAATCTTTATCTTCGAACTTAATGTGCAAAGAATAAATTTTATTAATTACGGCACTGAATTTTATATCGGAAACATAATTTCCGGCAGTGTCTTCCGAAAACGTAAAAATATTTTCTCCGTCAGAAACCAATACATCGGCATCGGAAACAAAATCTGCTTGTTCATTCGGAAGTGCAAAAGATTTTGTTAAAGAAATTTCCTGAAATTTATTTTCATTTGTTATAAGTCCGTTTACAATCAAAAATTGAGATTTATCCGATTTAAAATTAAAATTAATCTTTTTTTCGCAAGAAATTCCTGATAAAGAAATTATTCCGAGCAGCAAAAGATAACAGAAGTTATGTTTCAAATATTTCATAGTTATCTGAATTTCAGACTATAAGTAATCGACGGAATTACCACAGATAAAGATTTTGAAGTAACTACAAGTTCATTTTCGTAAATAAAATTTGAGGGAACGACAAAAGAGCCGTTATCGGTTTCAATTTTATCAAAATTTATTGCAATTGCATTATGTCGATTATAAAGATTATAAATCGCAAAAAGCAAATCGTGTCGAAAGCGTGCATTTTTGTTTTTATTCAATCGTAAATCTGCCGAAATATCCAACCGATGATAAGCAGGCAAACAATCGTTATTTTTATTGGTATAAATTGGTACGGTATAGCCGTTAAAATTATAAAAACCTGTCGGAGAACTAAATCGCAATCCGGAAGAATATACCCAATTCAGATTAAAAGTCCAGCGAGTTTGCGTTTTGTAAATTAAATTAAAATTCAATTTATGGGGTTTGTCATAAGCGGCAGGATAACTTTCGGTGTTCGAAGTTTTATTTCCTTTAATTAAAATTCTTGAATACGTATAAGCAAGCAAAAAGTTAAAATTTCCCTTTTTCTTTTCAAAAGAAAATTCGACTCCGTATGCTTTGGCTTCAGAAAATCTTACCTCTCCTTCAATTAAAGGATTTAACAGCATGTTGGCGTGTTCGTTATATTCGATATAATCAAAAATTGTTTTATAATACGTTTGCAGACTGATATCAAATTCTTTTGTCTTTTTTGTTAATCCGAACACATATTGGTTTGATTTTTCGGGTTTAATATTCGGAGTTGAAGGCATCCAAACATCCATAGTCGTAAACGGGCTGACGGAATTTGACAATAAATGCAAAAATTGAACACGCCGGTCAAAAGCAATCGTTGTCAGAAGTGATTTTGAGAGAGAATAAGTAAATGAAATTTGCGGTTCAAAACCTTTATAAGTATGATAAATTCCTTTATCGTAATAAATTGTATCGGTCATTTGATATTTTTTATCAAATGAGAAACTTACCGTCGGACCGATATTATTCCATAAAATATAACGAATACCGTAAGACAAATTTACTTTCTCGTTTAAAGAAATATCATTTCCGGTATATAAAACAATTTCCGAAACATCGCCGGCATAAACAGAACGACTGAAATAATCGGCATCCAAATTTCCGGGATTAAAAACATAATTATTGATATTATAGCCGAAAAATATTTTATTTCCCGGTTTCGGATAATAAGAAAAATCAGTTTTTAAACTGATATCGCCGATATAGGAAGTCCAATATTTACTGTTATCTTTGCCATAATAAAGATAATAATCGTATTTACTTGTATGTAACGTTGTATTTGAGAACAATTTATCGGAAAATAAATGATTCCACCTGAAAGATAAGGCTTTATTTTTCCAGGATAAACCGGCAGCAATACCGGTATTTTTTCCGTATAAAAGTATGTCGGAACCGGTAAACATTGAAAAATAGATGCGATTCTTCGGATTAATGATTTGATTAAACTTCAGATGGAAATCATAAAAATTAACATTCAAATCGGGCAAATTTCGTTTCCAAATCCAATTTAAATGCGAATCTCTTAAAGTTACCAAAAAAGAACTTCTTTTCTTTTTAATCGGTCCGTCAATTGTATAAGAACCGGTCAGCGGATTAATAACAACGGAAAAACCGAGTTTATTCATATTCCCGTCTTTTGTTTTTATATCTGTTAAAGAAGAAAGTCTGCCGCCGTACTTAACCGGAAAATTATTCTTATAAACTTTAATATCGTTAATTGCATCGGGAGCCAGAGCAGAAAAAAACCCGAAAAGATGTGAGGGATTATAAACAGGTGCTTCGTCAATTAAAACCAGATTCTGATCTTTATCTCCGCCTCTTACATAAAACAAAACCGAACCGTCGCCGAATGAATTAATACCGGGTAAATTATTAATGCTTTTAACTACATCCGCTTCCCCTGTAATGCCTTTTACCGAATTAATCATCCGCTGATTTAAATCAATTTTTTTCAACGAGTTTTTTTCAAAAACATCTTTTTTTTCATCTTCATTAATAACAACAATATCAAGTTCTGTTTCTTCATACTTCAGCAATTCTGAAATTTGTATATCGGAATTCAGATTAACAGCAAGCGTTTTATTTTTATATCCGAGTGAAGAGAATATCAAAATATATTGTCCGGCGGGTAACCTTAAAGAATAAAATCCGTAAGCATTTGTCATAGCTCCGAGAAATGAGGATTTTACGCTTACCCCGGCACCTATCAGCACTTCATTTGTCAAACTGTCTTTCAGATAGCCGCTTATAACAAAATATTTTTTCTTTTCGGGTAAATTAATATCAGAAGAAGAGACGTAATATTGTTTTTTTAAAACAATTTGTTTTTCAACAATCACGTATTTGATATTTAAATCGGAAAACAATAATGACAAAATATTTTCAACCGTTTTTTTTCTTCCTATCAACGTAACTTTATTATTCTCGTCAATATCTTCATTATTATATGAAAAATTTACACCGGCTTTTGTATGAATCTCATCTAAAACAGATTTTAATGTTTTATTTTTTGCAACAATTGAGATTTTCTTCTGCAAATCTACGGTTTGAGAGAAGCCGAAAGATGCAGTTAAAAAAAACAATAAAAAGATGAAACCGAATTTTGCATAAAGTTTCAACAATTTATTAATTTTTCCGATATTGTTAATTGCATTTTTTCCCGTCAACATAAATTATATTTCCGTTTTTTCGGAATTGTAAGTTTTCAAAAGTTGCTTCCAGGACATTCAGAATTTCATCAATTGATTGATTTTTAAAAGAAGCTGTTTGACGGCATTTTCTCAAATCAGGATTAACAAATTCAAAATGAACATTATAGGCATTTGCTAAAGTTATAAAAATATTATCTAAACGTTCGTTCCGGAAATTAAAAATTTTTGTTTTCCAAGCCAAATAATTGTTGTCAGTATTTTCAATTTTTAAAATTTTATTTTCTTTTTTATTAAAAACAGCTTTGTCTCCTGCGTGCAAAACAATTTCATCTCGCTTATCTTTATACTGATACACAGCAACGGTTCCTTCTTTAACGACAACTTGTCTGTTTTTGTAATCGGAGTTAACATAAAATTGTGTTCCCAAAACTTCAACATAAAAACTTTCGGTTTTGACAATAAACAGTTTTTCTTTGTTTTTTGCAACTTTAAAAAATGCTTCGCCTTTCAGTTCAACTTTTCGTTCTTTTTTATTGAAATTTTTATCGTAAATAATCTCGGAATTTTTATTTATTGAAATTTCGGTGTTATCCGGCAATTTTGCTTCTTTAACTTCGTTAAAAGCAACTATTTTTTGTTCCTTTCCGCCGAACAAATATATCCCTGCAATTCCGACAGAAATCAGAATTAAGATTGATGCGGCAATTCTGATGAATGAAAAAGTTTTCTTTTCCGTTTTTATTGAATATTTTTCATTGTCAAAGTTTACTTTTTGTTTAAATTTTTGCCATTCGCCGTCAATATTTATATTTTCAATTTCCTGAATGTGTTCTTTTTGAGATAAAGACCATATTTTTTTATAATCGTCATAAAGTCGGCGATTTTTCTCATCTTCCGAAAGCCAAATTTGAAGGTTTTGTTCTTCATTTTCGGATGTTTCTCCGGAAAGATGTTTAATTATAAGGTTGATATGTTTATCGGTATTTTGCATTTAGTTTTCTATGCTTCTTATACACTTGTTAATGGGTTTACCCTGATATTTTTTAATTATTTAAAATCAAAAAAACAATAATCGTCAAATACTCCTTCAGGTATTTTCTTAATTCCTTTAATGCCGTTGACATATGTGTTTCGACGGTTTTTACGGATAAGTTCATTTCTTCGGCAATTTCTTTGTATTTTTTCCCTTCGTAACGACTTAATTCAAAAATATGTTTCACTTTAGAATTCAATTTATTCAAAACCGCATCTATTTTGTTTTGGACTTCTTCCGCCGCTAATTCTTCTTCAACATTTGTATCGGCATTAATTAAATTATCGTAAACAGTTTCGTTTTTATTAAACTTTTTGTTATCTCTTATAAAATTTAAGCTCCTGTTATTCACCGAAGTATAAAGGTATGACTTTACGGATTTTGACAAATCAATTTCATCACGCTTTTCCCAAAGTTTTATAAATACATCGTGAACGATGCTTTTTGCCTCGTCAACATCGTTCACAAATTTATATGCAAAAGCCGTAAGCGGTTTAAAGTAGGTTTTAAAAAGAGTTTCAAAACTTACTTTATCAAGAGGTGTTATGTTTTTTGATTTTGTCAAATTTTATAACACTTTTTATTTGCCTTCGGCAAAATCCTTTAAATATTGAAAATGTTTTCCGAGTTTTCCGTTTTCGGTTATTGTTGCCCGTTCAATAATTCCGTCGGTATCTTCACCGAATAATGACGGAAAAACTTTGTAAAGTAATGCACTTCCGAAATCAACCGAAGCATTTCGCGGAACTTCTCCGGGCAAATTATCTACTGCCATAACGGTTACAGCATTTTTATCTTTATCAAAAGCACCGCATTCTTTATCAGTTATTATATCATAACCGTAAAACGGATCAGCAATCTCCGACGGTCTTATCGTAGAAGGAACCGGACCGTCAATATCACAACTTACATCGGCAATTACTCGCATTCTGAAATCAGTTTCTTTCATATCTTCTTTTGTAAAGAAAACCGGTGATTTCTCATCCCAAAAATGACAGGCAACATACACCTCGGCAGCTTTTGTGAAGGGTTTAAAAGTTGATTCGTACATTTTTGGGTTTTTGAAAAAATGGTGTAAGTCAAATGCTTCGCCGTCTTTTCTTTTTACGTAATATTGCGGGTCAAGTTGAGCATAAACCGGATAATCAAAAGTTTTTTCTTCATCCAAAAAATCTTCGGGACTTATTTTCTCAATATCAGCCTCCTGCATAACCTCTTCGGCACCATGAGCCACACGACCGCCGCCTGTTATAAGAATTTTTATCGGGGGCAATTTTATTTTCTTCAATTCCGAAAACATTTCTTGAATGTCATGACATTCATTTGCCCTTTTTAGCCGGTAACTGTTATTTTTAATACCGAAAGCAATTAAACTGTTATAAGCTCCGACTAATCCTGCCCATCTGCCGAATGCAACAAGTCGCATACCGTTTTTATCGGTCAGATATTCATGGTCAATCATTGTAATTTTATTTTTCAGTAATGCTTGTAATAACGGTCTGTTATATTCTTGTTTTTTTGCTGTATGTGAAAAGAAAAAATATGTTTTTTCAGGAATTAATTCCGGAATATGGACTTCTTTTACTCCGAGTAAAATATCACAATGACTGACATCTTCAACTACATTTAATCCTAATGCTGTATATTCTTCATCTTTAAAAGCTCTGATATTGCTTGATTGAATAAATAATTCAACATTCGGAAATTTTTCCGTTAATTCTTTTGCTTGTTCAGGAGCCAATACGACTCTTCTGTCCGGCGGTGTTTTAGTTTCCTTTAAAACTGCTGCTTTAAATTTCTTATTCATATCTCTTTCTTTTTATGTTTTTACAAAAATAGTTATTTCAAAGCGAAAATATATTTATTTTTATTAATCTGTCAAAAAATATTATAATTTTACATTTCTTTGAATTAAATGATAAGACAATATGTCTTAATTTAAGAATTTGCATTATTATTGCAGGAATATTATGAACGAAAATACCTTTAGGGGTCGTTTTTGGTTTTGACAGCAAGGATAATGACTGTGTAAGCATGTCGAGCAATGTTGGTTAACTCGTAAAACTGTTCAGCAAATTTATAAGAGGCAATAATACTAATTATGCTCTCGCTGCATAACTGAAGTTTAGTAAGTTAATGCTTTATTCTGCACACAGTTGCAGAACGAGATGTCTCACAAAAGGGATTGCCCGATTCCTTTTTGATTTGAGGCACCGACAACATCGGGATAGTTTTAACAGAGCTTTGATGTTAAAATGAAATTAAAAAGATAAGCATAAATATTGGGTGCTTTTTCCCGAATTTATGTCGAAAATTAATAAAGAGATAAACATGTAGAAGGCACATTTGTTACTTGTTTGGACGCGGGTTCGACTCCCGCCGACTCCACAAAAAAATAACGAGAAATGTATTAAATATTTCTCGTTATTTTTTATCTGCTGAAATTGTTTCTTATATTTGTAAACTAATAAAAAAGTTAAAACTATGTCAAGTATTAAAAAAATATCAGGGATAATATTATTATTTTTTATTCTTTTTTCAGTATTTTCCTGCGACCCGTTTCATTCAATTATTGAAAATAAATCGAATGAAGATGCTGTTATTTATTATCAGGCAAAAAACCTTAAACCGGCAGCTCAAAATCCGGATACGTTAAAGATTGTTACTTGGAACATTAAATTCGGCGGCGGCAGAATTGATTTCTTTTTTGACTGTTACGGAGACAGAGTTCTTATGACAAAAGAAGAAGTAATATCAAATATGGACGGTATTATTGCAAAAATAAAATCGCTTAATCCGGATATTATTTATTTGGAAGAAGCTGATATTCAGTCAAAACGTTCGGCATTTGTAGATCAGGTTCAAATGATATTGGATAATACCGATTTGAATTACGGTGTTTATGCCTCGCAATGGCAAACTGATTATGTTCCGAGCGACGGAGTTGGTAAAGTAAATTCAGGAAATGCAATTTTATCAAAATACAAACTTACAAATGCCGAAAGAATTCCCTTACAACTTATCGGAGAAGACCCCGGATATGTTCAGTATTTTTATTTAAGAAGAAATTTATTAAAAACTACTGTTAACGTCAGCAACAAGGATATTGTTTTATTCGGCACTCATACTTCCGCATATTCAAACGACGGAACACGGTTAAAGCAACTTAAGACTATTAAAAAGACAATAGATGAAACTAATTCCGAAGGGAAAACTTTTATACTCGGAGGTGATTTTAACACAATTCCGCCGAATTCGGTTGTTTATGAGCATTTTGATGATGCAGCTTGTGATTCAACTTCTGATTATTATGAACACGGATTTGCAGGGCAATTAGATTATATGCAAATGTTTTACGACAGTTATACACCGGCAATAAGCCAAACAAGATACGGAACAACGCTGAATACTCAACAAAAATTCTTTTCGTTTACTTCTGATAAAAACGGATTTTGGAACCGAAAACTTGATTATATTTTTACAAACGGAACATTTTCAGGAAATTCGGGACATGTACACCAAACCGGAGACGATGACGGTATTCCTACAATGCCTTTATCGGATCATGCACCTTTATCGGTAAAATTTTCTTTAAAATAAAAACATAAATTCTGTTAATTATGAAGCTGAAAATATTTATATTTATTCTTATAATTTTTGCAATTAATACAA
>JAJRUH010000102.1 GCA_024277895.1 Bacteroidota bacterium
AATTCTTATTCATTGATTTAATTATTGCTGCCTGTTGGAAATCTTTTCTTCCGAAATATGCATTATCAGGTTTAATTATTTGAAACAATTTAGAAACTATTTGAGCTACACCGTTAAAGTGTCCTTTACGATATTTACCTTCCATAAGCCTGTCAAGACCGTTAAATTCAAATACTCTGTTATCCGTTTCGGGATACATTTCATTTACATCGGGGACAAAAACAATATCACAAGATGCTTTAAGTAAAAGATCAAAATCTCTTTCTTCGTTACGCGGATAATTTTTTAAATCTTCACTGTTATTGAATTGAGCGGGATTCACGAAAATACTGACAACGGTAAAGTTATTATCTTTATTTGAACATTTGATTAATGAAAGATGTCCTTCATGCAAAGCCCCCATTGTCGGTACAAACCCAACCGTTTTTTTACTTTCTTTTATTAACTTATAATATCTGTCAAACTCTTTTTTTGTTCTTGTAATAATCATATTTAAAAATAAGAATAACCCACAATTATAATACAAAAATATAATGTTTTAATATAATTATTAATAAAAAAGCCGGAAAAGTTGTATATTTGCAGAATTATTTTAAATTTTATTTTTGTATGGAAAATAAAAAAATCCTTTATATATCTCAAGAAATAACACCTTTTTTGCCTGAAACCGAAATGTCTTTAATCGGCAGACATCTGCCGCAGGGAATTCAGGAAAGCGGAAAAGAAGTAAGAGTTTTTATGCCGCGTTTCGGTACAATTAACGAAAGAAGAAATCAACTTCATTAAGTAATTCGGCTTTCCGGTATGAATTTAATTATTGACGATACCGATCATTCGTTAATTATAAAAGTAACCTCCATTCAGCAGGCAAGAATGCAGGTTTATTTTATTGATAACGAAGAATATTTCAAGCGGAAGTTTATTTTTGAGGATGAAAACGATCAGTTTTTTGAAGACAACGACGAACGTATGATATTTTTTAATCGCGGTGCAATTGAAACGACAAAAAAATTACGATGGACACCCGA
Source organism: Bacteroidota bacterium (assembly GCA_024277895.1). GTDB lineage: Bacteria > Bacteroidota > Bacteroidia > Bacteroidales > JAADGE01 > JAADGE01. The sequence continues at coordinate 1,029 of JAJRUH010000102.1, forward strand.
TATTATACATTGTCACGGCTGGTTTTCAGCTTTAAGTCCTGTTTTTATTAAAAGATCTTATAAAAATGATCCCTTATTTAAAAATGCAAAAATAGTTTATTCAATCTATGATGATAAGTTTACCGGTGAATTAAATTCGGGATTTAAAAAGAAATTGGATTATTACGACATTAAAGCAACAGATTTAAAACTTTTAAAACCTGCAAATTATATTAATCTGCAAAAAACAGCCATTGATTATTCGGATGCATTAATAATGGGGAATGAGAATATATGCCCTGAAATTACGGAATATGCCGAAAAATCCGGTAAAAAAATCCTTCCTTATAAAAATGAAGATGAGTATATTAAAGAATATAATACTTTTTATAATGCTTTATTAAAAAAATAATTACTCAAATATTTATAACTTTTTTAAAGGATAAACGTTTAAATCTTAAATAAATAAAAATTAAGAATGAAAAAACTATTTTATATAACTTTCATCAGCATAAGTATGCTGATTTTTTCTTGTCAACGTTCAACAAATATAGGGTATAATATATTACCTGATGATGATCAGATAAACATAAATATTACGGATACCCTGTCTCTTGAAGTTCATACGATTAAAACTGATTCTGTTATTGCAAGCGGTGTTTCGGAACTTCTTCTCGGGGAATATACCGATCCGATTTTCGGTTATTCAAAAGCAAGTTTTGCACTGCAATTTGCTATGGGTCAAGCCGTCAATTTTAATAATACCGATATTGTAGATTCTGTAATTCTTTCGCTTCCTTATAATCAAAATACTAATAATATTTACGGCAATTCTTCTGCTGAACAAACCGTAGAAATATACAAAATACCAAATGATTTAGATAATCAAAAAATATACTACAGCAATGAAAATCCGGATTTATATACCGGAGACTTAGTCGGAAGTACAACTTATTACCCCGTGGCTGCAGATACAATATTGAATATAAAATTAGATAATTCTTTAGGAGAATATTTTATTACAGCCGATCAATCAAATTTTGATTCTATTCAAAGTTTTCACACTTTCTTTAAAGGATTGTATATTAAAGCTGAATCAAATAATGATGATGGTGCAATTGTTAAGTTCAATATGAATTCCGCATTAATAATGATTATTTATTTTCATAGGGATAACAATTCAAATTTTCAATATAAAATTACGGCAAATAATAGTTTAAATGTAAGATTTAACCTTATTGAGCATGATTATACATCAGCTGATTTTGCAGGACCGATTGATGATAACACCCTTCCGCAGGATACTGTTGCATATTTGCAGGCAGGGAGCGGACTTTATATAAAAATACAAGTTCCTTTTTTAAAGAATTTAAATAATTTTGGTAACATCGTAATCAACAGAGCAGAATTGATTATTAACACAATTCCGGAAAATCTTTCATCTGAAAATACCTATCCGGCTATAAATAAAACTTTTATAACAGGCTTTGTTTCAGATACCTCCTCTATTCTTATCCCTGATTATATCACTCAAACATCTTATTCCGGAGAACTGTATGAAGACGGAACATATAAATTTGATATTACAGCTTATGTTCAAAATATATTAAGCGGAGCAACTGAAAATAAAGGAATAAAATTATTTCCTGCATTTGACAATTCAGACGTAGCACGTTCGATTATCACAACCGGAAAAAATTCAAGACCTATGAAACTTGTAATAACTTATACCAAAATTTAAATACTAAAATAACAATTAAATCAAAATGTGCGGAATTGTCGGATATATAGGAAATAGAGATGCTTATCCTATTTTAATAAACGGATTAAAAAGATTGGAATACCGCGGTTATGATTCTGCCGGAATTGCAATTATCGGAAAGACAACTAAAATTTTTAAGAAAAAAGGAAAAGTAAAAGACCTTGATATGCTTGTTAAAAACAACGATGTATCAGGACATATAGGAATCGGGCATACGCGCTGGGCAACTCACGGAGAACCAAACGATGCTAATGCCCATCCGCACACTTCTCAACATGGTAAATTTACTGTAATTCATAACGGGATAATAGAAAATTATACTCGTTTAAAAGATCGTTTGGAAGACAGAAACTATACATTTAAAAGTAAGACAGATACTGAAGTTTTAGCCAACTTGATAGAATACATTTATATCAAAGGAAAAGGTCAAATTGATGCTGAGCAAGCTGTCAGATTAGCTCTTTCAAAAGTAATAGGAGCTTACGGAATTGTTGTTATTGCACAGGATGAACCTGACAAACTAATTGCAGCTCGTAAAGGCAGTCCGCTTGTAATAGGAATCGGCGAAGGTGAATATTTTATTGCTTCCGATGCCACACCGATTATAGAATACACTGACAGTGTGATTTATTTGAATAATGATAATGTTGCCGTTATTAAAAAAGATGAACTTACCTTAAAAACAATCAATAATGATAAATTAGAGCCAAGTATCCAGAAGTTAACAATGGATATAGGTTCGATAGAAAAAAACGGCTATGAACATTTTATGCTTAAAGAAATTTTTGAGCAACCGCGTTCAATATTAGATACATTCAGAGGCAGAGTTGCTGCTGATTTATCAGAAATCAGGTTAGGCGGACTTCATAACACTATGCCTCAATTGGAAAATGCAAAACGTATTCTTATTGTTGCCTGCGGAACTTCTTGGCATGCAGGTCTGGTCGGTGAATATTTAATTGAAACATTTGCCCGTATTCCTGTAGAAGTTGAATACGGTTCTGAATTCAGGTACAGAAACCCGATTATCTATAAAGATGATGTAGTAATTGCAATCAGCCAAAGCGGTGAAACTGCAGATACTCTTGCAGCCATAAACATTGCAGAAGAAGCCGGAGCAACCGTTCTCGGAATATGCAATGTGGTAGGATCCAGCATCCCTCGTGAGACACATGCCGGTGTTTATACCCATGCCGGACCCGAAATTGGTGTTGCCTCTACCAAGGCATTCACGGCACAAGTAACGGTTTTATCTATGATTGCTTTTATTCTCGGGAAAAATAAAGGATATATTAAAGATAAAGAGTACAAAAAATTAATACAAAATCTTGTTGATGTTCCTGATAAAATTAAAGAGATATTAGAACTTGATAATCAAATAAAAAAAATAGCAGCTTTGTACAAAGATGCCACAAACTTTTTATATCTCGGCAGAGGCTATCTTTTTCCCGTTGCATTAGAAGGTGCTTTAAAACTAAAAGAAATTTCCTATATTCACGCCGAAGGATATCCTGCAGCAGAAATGAAGCACGGACCTATTGCACTGATTGACAAAAAGATGCCGGTTGTTATTGTTGCGACAAAAGATAAATCATACGAGAAAATTGTCAGTAACATACAAGAAGTAAAAGCTCGAAACGGAATTGTAATAGCAGTTGTTACTAAAGGAGATAAAATTATTAAGAATATGGCAGATCATGTTTTGGAAGTTCCGGAAGTTAATGAAGCTTTAGCACCGCTTTTAACCGTAATTCCTTTGCAACTGCTTTCGTACCATATCGCCGTTATGAGAGGTTGCAATGTTGACCAGCCGCGAAACTTGGCAAAATCAGTAACCGTAGAATAAATTTTCAAAAATAAATTCGGAAGCTCCGCAAACAAGCGGGGCTTTTTTATTTTCAACAAAAAAACTATCTTTGAAACATAAAAATCATTGATAAAAGTCATATATCAATTTATCTGAACATTTACATTTGCAGAAAATTTAAAAGTTATGTCAGAAAAAAAATTATTTAAAGAATTTCCTCCTGTTTCAACGGAACAATGGGAAGAAAAAATAATAAAAGACCTTAAAGGTGCCGACTACGAAAAAAAACTAATTACAAAAACACCCGACGGAATAAAAATAAAACCATACTACCGAGAAGAAGATTTGGCAAAAACCGAATATCTGCAATCTTTACCCGGAAACTTTCCTTTTGTAAGAAGCTCTAAAACAGAAAACAACAATTTCGATATTCGACAAAATATATTCGTTGAAAATTTTGCTCCGGCAAATAAAAAAGCCGTTGATGCAATTAAAAAAGGTGCAAATTCAATCGGGTTTTTCCTTTGTCATCAAGAAAACATAAATCAAAACGACCTTAACACATTATTAAAAGACATTAATCCCGAAAAAACAACAATTAATTTCATTTCCGGTAAACTATCCGAAAAAATTCTCAAATTTTTCATTCATTATTCGGAAGAAAACAAATACAAGCCCGAAAAAATAAAAGCAACTTTCGATTTTGACCCTTTCGGATACATAACGATAACCGGAGATTTTTATAACAAAAAAAATCACGAAAAAGATTTCGGCACATTGAAAAATATGCAAAATTTTACCGTAAATTATCCGTCAGTTAAAATTTTAACCGTAAACGGAATATATTTCGCAAATGCAGGAGTTTATCCGGTTCAGGAACTTGCATTTGCACTGTCTTCCGCTGCCGAAACACTTGCAAAAGCCGAAGAAACAGGGATAAACATCGAAAAATTAATCCCTAAAATGATGTTTAATTTCGGTATCGGCTCAAATTATTTTATCGAAACAGCAAAACTTCGTGCCGCTCGCTTTCTTTGGGCTAAAATTTCAGAAATTTGGACAGGAAAAAAGGAAATCGGAAAAATGTTCATAAACTCAATAACTTCCGACATAAACAAAACAGCATACGACCCCTACGTAAACCAACTTCGTAACACAACCGAAGCGATGTCTGCCGTAATCGGCGGAACCGATTGCCTGACAATAAATACTTTCGACAGAACATATAAAAAACCCGACGAATTTTCCGAAAGGATTGCTCGAAATGTCGGTATAATTCTTAAAGAAGAAGCATATTTAAACAGACCTATTGACCCCGCCGCCGGTTCATATTATATTGAAAATCTTACCGATGACATTATCGAAAAAACTTGGGAACTTTTCCTCGAAATTGAAAACAAAGGCGGATACTATTCGGCTTTAAAACAAAATTTCATTCAAAATAAAATTAAAGAAGCCGTTACCGTAAGAAATAACAATACGGCAAACCGAAAGGAAATACTGCTCGGAACAAACCAATATCCGAATTTCAACGAAAAAATAAAAGACGAAATCGACAATGCCGTTTATTCGTGGTCTTTACCCGAAAACAAAAACACGGAAACAAAACCGATAAAATTTTACAGAGCCGCCGAAGAATTTGAAAAACTTCGCCTTTCGGTCGAAAAAGCCGGCAAACAACCCGTTGTATTTTTGCTTACATACGGAAACCTCGCAATGCGAAAAGCTCGTGCTTCGTTTGCTCTGAATTTTTTCGCTTGTGCCGGATACAAAGTTATTGACAATCTCGGCTTCAAAACTCCCGAAGAAGGTATTGACGCAGCATTAAAAGAAAAAGCCGACATTGTCGTAATTTGCAGTTCCGACGACGAATATCCCGAAATTGCACCCGAAATTTTCAATAATCTGAAAGAAAAAGCAATAACGGTAATTGCCGGTTACCCGAAAAACCATATCGAAAAACTGAAAATTGCCGGAATTGAGCATTTTATTCACGTAAAATCCGATGTTTTAAAAACCCTGCAAAATTTCAACAAACTATTAGGAATAAAATAAATGTTACACATTCAACTTTTGACTTTGAACTTTATAAACTTTCAACCGAGATGAGACCCGATTTCAATAAAATAAATATAAAAAAAACAAATTCTGTTTCTGAAAACTCGAAAAACGAAGGAGACAAATTCATAACTCCGGAACAAATAGAATTAAACGCTTTTTACACAAAAACAGATATCGAAAATTTTGAACACCTGCATTATGCCGCCGGACTTCCCCCGTTTCTGCGAGGTCCCTACTCTACGATGTATGTAATGCGTCCTTGGACAATTCGCCAATATGCCGGATTTTCAACTGCCGAAGAATCCAACGCTTTTTATCGTCGAAATCTTGCAGCCGGACAAAAAGGTCTTTCCGTAGCATTCGATTTGGCAACACACAGAGGATACGATTCCGACCACGAACGTGTTGTAGGCGATGTCGGAAAAGCCGGTGTTGCAATAGACAGTATTTTAGATATGAAAATACTTTTCGACCAAATTCCGCTCAACAAAATGTCGGTTTCAATGACAATGAACGGTGCCGTATTACCCGTTTTGGCATTTTATATAGTTGCGGGATTAGAACAAGGAGCAAAATTGGAAGAACTTTCAGGCACAATTCAAAACGATATTCTGAAAGAATTTATGGTGCGAAACACATATATCTACCCTCCCGCTCCGTCAATGCGAATAATTGCCGATATTTTTGAATACACTTCACAAAAAATGCCTAAATTTAATTCTATAAGCATTTCCGGATACCATATGCAGGAAGCCGGAGCTACTGCCGATATAGAATTGGCATACACTTTGGCTGACGGGCTTGAATATTTGCGAACGGGTGTAAACGCAGGAATGGATATTGACAGTTTTGCTCCGCGACTTTCATTTTTTTGGGCAATAGGAATGAACCATTTTACCGAAATTGCAAAAATGCGTGCCGCTCGTATGCTTTGGGCTAAAATAGTTAAACAATTCAATCCGAAAAACCCTAAATCAATGGCTCTCAGAACTCACAGCCAAACTTCGGGCTGGAGTTTGACCGAACAAGACCCTTTCAACAATATTGCCAGAACTTGCATAGAAGCAACCGCCGCCGCTCTCGGACATACGCAATCGCTTCATACCAATGCACTTGACGAAGCAATTGCCCTGCCCACCGATTTTTCGGCAAGAATTGCAAGGAATACTCAAATTTATTTACAGGAAGAAACCGGAATTACAAAATCCCTTGACCCTTGGGCGGGCTCTTATTATGTTGAAAAACTTACACACGAAATTGCTCATAAAGCTTGGAAACTTATTGAAGAAGTAGAGGAACTCGGCGGAATGGCAAAAGCAATAGAAACCGGAATTCCGAAAATGCGTATTGAAGAAGCCGCCGCAAGAAAACAAGCTCGAATAGACAGCGGAAAAGACATAATCGTAGGCGTAAACAAATACAAACTCGAAAAAGAAGACCCGATTGATATTTTGGAAGTTGACAATACAGCCGTAAGAAAATCGCAAATAGAACGACTGAAAAAATTAAAAGCCGAAAGAAATAACGAAGAAGTTAAAAAAGCACTTGATGCAATTACCGAAAGTATGAAAACCGGAAAAGACAATTTATTGGAACTTTCGGTTATTGCGGCACAAAAAAGAGCAACATTGGGCGAAATTTCAGACGCAATAGAAAAAATTACCGGAAGATACAAAGCTGTTATACGTTCAATATCAGGAGTTTATTCATCAGAAAGCAAAAATGATATGAGTTTTGAAAAAGCACGAAAATTAGCAGATAAATTTGCCGAACAAGAAGGTCGCCGACCGCGAATTATGATTGCGAAAATGGGACAAGACGGGCACGACCGCGGTGCAAAAGTTGTTTCTACCGGCTATGCCGACATAGGTTTCGATGTTGATATAGGCCCTTTGTTCCAAACTCCTGCCGAAGCCGCCAAACAAGCCGTTGAAAACGATGTTCACGTTCTCGGAGTTTCGAGTTTGGCTGCCGGACACAAAACCCTTGTTCCGCAAGTTATCGAAGAACTGAAAAAACTCGGAAGGGAAGACATAATGGTTATTGTCGGCGGTGTAATTCCCCATCAGGATTATCAATTTTTATACGATGCCGGCGTTGTGGGAATTTTCGGTCCCGGAACTTCCGTCAGCGAAGCTGCAATTCAAATATTGGAAATTTTACTGGATTAAATTTTTAGATTTTTTTATTTAAAGATTGACATATTTAAAATATTTCGTTTCTTTGCAAAAATTTTCAGACTTAAATTTGTATTATTAAGTTTGAAATAATATTAAAAAAATGACAATACAAGTCTTAAAATCTAAAATTCACAGAGTTACCGTAACAGGTGCGGATTTAAACTATGTAGGCAGTATTACCGTTGACGAAGCTCTTATGGAAGCTGCTAATATTATTGAAGGCGAAAAAGTTCAGATAGTAAACAACAATAACGGCGAACGCATTGAAACATACGTTATTAAAGGAGAACGAAATTCAGGAAAAATTGAACTTAACGGAGCTGCGGCTCGCAGAGTTATGCCCGGCGATATTATAATTATTTTCTCCTACGCCTTAATGGATTTTGAAGAAGCAAAAAAATTTAAACCTTGGGTTGTTTTTCCCGATACGGAAACAAATCAAATTATTGATTAAGAAATTTTCGAAAAAATTTACAAGCACTTTCATTTACGAAAGTGCTTTTTTTATTCAATTTAAATATTTTTTTAACTTTGTCTTATGGCAAAAATAAAAACTGTTTACGTATGTCAAAATTGCGGAAACAAAGTTGCAAAATGGGTGGGACAATGCTCTGCCTGCGGAGAGTGGAATACTTTTGAAGAAGAAATTGAGCAAAAATCAGCATCTTCATCATACTCACCATCTCGAAAAATAGTTTCAAAACCAAAATTAATAAAAGACATAACTTACGAAAAAGAACAGCGTATCGACACCCTGAACAACGAATTTAACAGAGTTCTGGGCGGAGGTCTTGTTCGAGGTTCAATGGTTCTTATCGGCGGTGAACCCGGAATAGGAAAATCAACACTTGCATTACAAATTGCAGTTCGCCTGCAAAAATACAAAACACTGTATGTATCCGGTGAAGAAAGTCTGCAACAAATAAAACTGCGTGCCGAACGTGTTTCGGAAGAATATAACAACTGCTTTATCTTATGTGAAACACAAACCGAAAACATTTTACGACACAGCGAAGAATTAGACCCCGATATTCTCGTAATCGACTCAATACAAACCGTTCACACCGAAAGAAGCGACTCCTCGCCCGGAAGCGTTTCACAAATTAGAGAATGCACGACAGAAATATTAAAATACGCAAAAGAAAACGGGAAACCGGTTATTTTAATCGGGCATATCAACAAAGAAGGAAATTTGGCAGGTCCGAAAGTTTTGGAACATATAGTCGATACCGTTTTACAATTTGAAGGCGACAGAAATCATATTTACAGAATTTTACGAGCATCAAAAAACCGTTTCGGTTCTACCAACGAAATCGGAATTTTTGAAATGCAAAGCAACGGATTGCGTGAAGTTACAAACCCTTCCGAGCTTTTGCTTTCGCAGAATGAAGAAGCAATAAGCGGAGTTTCCGTTTCGGCAACCATAGAAGGAGCAAGACCTTTTTTGATTGAAATTCAGGCACTTGTAAGCACGGCTGCTTACGGAAATGCTCAAAGAAGTTCTACCGGTTTTGATATTCGCCGGCTGAATATGCTGCTTGCCGTATTGGAAAAACGAGCAGGTTTCCGCTTGGCACAAAAAGATGTTTTTCTGAACGTAGCAGGCGGAATTAAAATTGACGACCCTGCCGGCGACCTTGCCGTAATTTGCTCTGTTTTATCTTCCGACATTGATATTGCCTTGCCGAAAGACAGCTGCTTTGCCGGAGAAGTAGGACTTTCCGGCGAAATTCGTCCGGTTACACGCATAGAACAACGAATAAGCGAAGCCGAAAAACTCGGATTTAAACGAATTTTTATTTCTCGTTACAACACAAAAAGTATTGATATTTCAAAATTTAAAATACAAATTATCGGTGCCGGAAAAGTTGAAGAAGTTTTCAGAAAACTGTTAAAAAAATAATTCGTCAAATGCCGAATAAAGTCGGATAAATGTGATTTGCAACATAAAACGAATTAAATGCCGTAACGAAAAAAATTAATATAGGGCTTGCTGAAAAGCTCACAGGTGCATTAGATTTCAAGTTTCTCATTTGAAGTCGTATATAAATACTGCGAAATAAGAGAAATTTGAAAGATGATGTGCCTGTGGGCAGCTAAAATATTTTACACAAGTGCAAGGAAATAGTGCGAAATGGATTAAAAACCTTGCACTTGTATATGTAAATAATCTTGCAAGTAACTGAAACATAGGTATGTTAGCGTTTTTCGGTAAGCCCTAATCTATTTGTAATACTTAAAATCCCATAACGACATATTAAGTGTTGATTCAATCTTTTCTTCAGTTTTGTCATCAAGAGCGGGGAAAAAATCCAGTCCGGTTGCTGCCTCAACATCATCGATACTAACGGCATAGTCTTTAAATGAATCTTCAATATCTTTATTCGGCATTAAAAACCCGATACCTTTTTCTTCATCTAAATCTAAAATTACCTTATAATATCTTTCGGGAACACTGACTTTATTAGTACCTATTGTCGGTAATCCTTCTTTTAAAACCGGTCCGGTTACCACATATACACCGTTATAAATTTCTGCCCAATGTCGAACTTCCGATTCAAGCCACATCCATTTTCCTTCGTTGAATGCATGAACTTGCGGAGACATATTACTCATATAAAAACTTTCGGACATTGCTTTTTCTGACCAACGAAAATCAGCTGCCGGAGCCATATGTCCTCTTGCATAGGTGTTTTTGGTAGGTTGATAGTCACTTAAATCGGCACTTCCGGTAGTAACGGAAGGATCGGCACGAAAATCATCGGTTCTGTTGTAAGTTGTTGATGAGGCTTCTTCTTTTGTCAGTTCATAAGCGACCCAATCGGCTTGTTCATGTTCTTCATTATATGACAAAGTATAAGCAAAATGTTCAATAATTTGATGATCTCCGACTGCTGCCGGAAGTTCAATTTTATCTGAATTAACTAATTTTTTTTTGCAAGAAGAAAATACTGCAATAATGAGTATTACAGACCAAACGATTTTTATTGAGATTTTCATTTATTGAGATTTTAGAACAAAAGTAATGATTTTATTTAAAAAGTTCGGTATTCAAACATTTTTCGACCCTGTCGGGAAAAATCACGACAATACGTCCGAAATCAATTTTATATGTAGGGCTTGCTGAAAAGCTCAGATGTGCGTCTATTTTGGATTTTGTGAGATGTAGATGTATATAAATACTTCAAATTGAACAAAATACAAAAGAGATGTGCAGTTGAGCAGCAAAAATTTGGTAGTTTTA
>JAJRUH010000103.1 GCA_024277895.1 Bacteroidota bacterium
GTTTTTGACCCGCCGAAAGGAAATTGCCGAAGTAAAATTGTCCAGAAATATACAGCCAACAGAGATGCACCACCGGAAGATATTATAAAATCCGTTCCGTATATTAAAGACATTATCAAAGCATTTAATATTCCGATTTATGAAGTCCCCGGATATGAAGCTGACGATACCATCGGGACAATGGCAAAAAAAGCAGAAAAGGCAGGATTCACAACTTATATGATGACACCGGATAAAGACTACGGACAATTAGTTTCGGATAAAATATTTATGTATAAGCCGAAAAGAGGCGGAAATGAAGCAGAAATTCTCGGCAAAAAAGAAATTTGTGAAAAATACGGTATCGACAATCCGAAACAAGTTATTGATATTCTTGCAATATGGGGTGATACTGCAGATAATATTCCCGGTATTCCGGGGGTCGGAGAAAAAACTTCAATGAAATTAATCAGTAAATATAAAAGTATTGACGGCATTTATGAACATATTGATGAACTTAAAGGAAAGCAAAAAGAAAATATTCTAAACAGTAAAGAGTTAGTAGAGCTCTCTAAGGAGCTTGTTACCATAGTATTAGATGTTCCGATTGACATAAATGAAAAAGAGTTACAAAAAGTTGAACCTGATTATAATACACTTGAAAAATTATTTAAAGAATTTGAATTCGATTTTTTATCAAAAAGTATTCTTCCGAACAAGCAGGAAATTATTTCACAAGGAAATTTATTCGGAGAATTTGAAACTGAAACAAAAATAAGCACCGAAAGTTCAGAAACGACAATTTCCGACTTTAAAAATATTAAGAATTCCGAACACAACTACATTCTTGTTGATAATACAGAAGATTTAGACCGATTGATTACAAATCTGGAAAAACAAAAAGAATTTTGTTTTGATACCGAAACTACCGGAACAAATCCGCATCTTGCAGACATTGTCGGCATTTCTTTTTCTTATCGAAAATCGGAAGCTTATTACATTCCGTTAACGGGAAAAAATGAAGAAAAATTAATTACCCTCAATAAATTAAAACCGATTTTAGAAAATTCCGAAACAAAAAAAATCGGACAAAATATTAAATACGATATCAACATTCTTTCAAATTACAATATTCACGTTGCAGGTCATATTTTTGATACGATGCTTGCCGACTATTTGATTCATCCTTCCGGAAGGCATAATATGAATGCTATGGCGGAAATTTATCTTAATTACAGCCCGGTTTCAATCGAAACTCTGATAGGCAAAAAAGGTAAAAATCAACTGTCGATGCTTAATGTCGAAATCGAAAAACTTACGGAATATGCTGCTGAAGATTCTGACATTACCTTACAATTAAAAACTGTTTTACAAAAAAAGCTGACAAACGATTCTGACTTATCCAAACTTGCCGAAGAGATTGAATTCCCGCTGGTTTATGTTTTAGCCGATATGGAAAAAACCGGCGTAAAAATTAATCGGGAACATCTGAATAACTATGAAAAAGAACTTGAAGAGAAAATTATTTTTTGCGAAAATAAAATTTATGAAATTGCCGGTAAAAAATTTAACATCGCATCACCGAAACAACTCGGTATTATTTTATTTGAGAAGCTTAAAATTACCGATAAGCCGAAATTAACCAAAACAAAACAATACGCAACAAACGAGACTGAACTTCAAAAACTGAAAGGAACACATAAAATTATAAATTTAATTCTGGACTATCGCGGTTATTCGAAACTGTTGTCAACTTATGCAAAAGCATTGCCATTACTTATTAACCCGAGAACAGGAAAAATACACACGTCATATAATCAGGCGGTTACGACAACCGGACGCTTAAGTTCAACAAATCCGAATTTACAGAATATTCCGATACGAACCGAAGACGGCAAAAAAATCAGAGAAGCCTTTATTCCTTCAAGTGAGAATAATATTTTACTTTCTGCAGATTATTCACAAATCGAATTGCGACTTATGGCACATTTGAGTAAAGATGAAAATATGCTGAAAGCTTTTCGGAATAATGAGGACATTCATGCAGCAACAGCGGCTAAAATTTTCAATGTTGATATTAATGAAGTTACAAAAGAAATGCGCAGCAAAGCAAAATCTGCAAATTTCGGTATTATTTACGGTATTTCGGCTTTCGGATTGGCTCAGAATTTGGAAATTCCGCGTTCCGAAGCAAAACAATTAATTGACGGTTACTTTGCAAGCTATCCCGGAGTTAAAACCTATATGGATAATAGTATAAAAACCGGAAGAGAACAGGGATTTGTTAAAACATTATACGGCAGAAAACGACAACTTCAAAACATAAATTCCAGAAATTCTTTATTAAGAAGCAATGATGAACGCAATGCTATTAATGCCCCTATTCAGGGAACTGCCGCCGATATTATTAAAATTGCTATGAACAGATGCTTTAAAAGAATAAACGAAGAGAATTTAGAGGCAAAAATGATTTTACAAGTGCACGACGAACTTGTTTTCGACGTTCCGAAAAAAGAATCGGAACAATTGAAACAAATTATTACTTATGAAATGGAAAATGCCGTTCAGTTAAATGTTCCGCTAATTGTTGATACCGGAAGCGGCAAGAATTGGTTGGAAGCGCATTAAAACGTTTTAACAAACAAAATCTAATGCTGTAAAATGATATAATCAAAATTATAATACTCTTATAATGAATGATATTACCGGAATTATACTTGCCGGAGGAAAAAGCAGTCGAATGGGAAAAGATAAAGCCCTTTTAAAAATAAGAAATAAAACCCTGACTGAAATTTTATATGAAACCTTATCTTTTTTTTGTTCTGAAATTATTATCAGCACAAATAATCCGGAGGTAAAAATAAACGGAACAATATCCGTTTGTGATGAAATTCACGATATAGGTCCGGCAGGCGGGATTATTTCCTCTTTAAACACATCAACAAACGAAAAAAATATTATTATCAGTGTTGATACACCTTTTGTATCAATTGAACTTCTTAAGTATCTGACAGATAATTCAGATAAAGAAATTGATATTACAATTCTTTCCGAAAAAGGTGCGTTACAACCGTTAATAGGAATTTATAAAAAGAATGTTGCAAAAACTTTTTTAAGTGAATCGGAAAAAGGAAATTATAAAGTAAGAAATGTAATAAAATTACTTAACAGCAAAATAATTGACATTTCAAATTTAAGTTTTTACAACAGTCGGTTACTTATAAATATCAATAAATCAGACGACTACATTTCTGCACTTAATTTTGTGAATGCTAAAAAAGAGTAAGACCCGAAATGCGATGCAAAACGGGTCTTCGTACTCAAAATCAAACGTACAAGGAAAAACTTATAAAAATTTTAATCAATCTTCTTCTTCATATTCAATAAAATCGAAATCCAACTCAAGGATATCTTCAAATTCTTCTCCGGCTTCCGTCATATCTTCATCGTCTTCTGATGAATACCACTTAATGCTTACAGGAAATCCGCTTTCTTTTATATCTTCCAGTTTAAAAAAAGTATCCAACAACATTTTTGCAGATGCCGTATTAAAATATTCCATTTTAACTTCAAAAACAATGGGCTTTTCAGGTTTTGAATTTTTAAATTCATCAAGCCATTTAATCAATTGTTGATAAAACTTATCCGCATCAGCAGGAAAAGAACGACCGGTAATTAAAAATTTGTTTTCAACAAGGTCAAATATTACTCCCGGGGTATCCTGTCCTTTTATTAATTCTATTTTATCAGGAAACATATTATTTTGTTTTCAACAAAACTAAAAAAACTTTTTATAAAAATACAAATATTATTCCGGAAAGTCAAATAAATTTGACTTATTTCCGGTTATCATTAATTCCGGACAATATTTGTTGATATTTTTCTTTATCGGATAATATTATTTTAGCTTTTTTCAAAGATTTATCAAACTTCATTTCGTCACGAATTATACCTTCTCCGAAATAATATCTTTTTATTATTTCTCTTTCTAAAATCGGAATAATTTCTTCTTTAAATTGAATCAACGCACTTTTTTTATCAATACTTAATTCTTTTTGCAGTTCTTTTATTTTAACAATAATTTCTTGCTCATAATGCTCATCTTCAGCAATTTCTGCCAATTTTTCGGCGGCAATACCGGATTCGGATTCAAAATTTTTATTTTGGTTTTCAACATATTTTGCAAATTCATTAAAGATTGAATTATTTACTGTAAATTTGTTTACGGAAGGAATATTCTTATGTCCGTAATAATATTTTGTACTAAAGTCAAATATTTCAAAATTTCGCAATAATTCTTTAGTGAATTTACTCAATGTATTTTTCGAAATTTTTATATCCGGCTCAATACCTCCTCCGTTATAAACCGTTCTGCCGTTTTTTGTTTTGAATTCAGAAATTAGGCTGTCGGGTATTTTGCCCACACTTCCGTCTTCATTCCGATGCGAATAATCAATTACCTGAATACATCTTCCGCTCGGAATATAATATTTTGCAGTTGTAATTTTTATGCGTGTATTGTATTCAGTTTTTCTGGTAATCTGAACAAGTCCTTTCCCGAATGAACGCTGTCCGATAATAACAGCACGGTCTAAGTCCTGTAATGCACCGGAAACAATTTCTGAAGCCGAAGCTGAGTGATTATTTATTAATACAACAACCGGAATGGTCGGAAAAATCGGATCTTTTAGTGCTTTATAATCGTGATTCCAACTTTTTACTCGTCCTTTTGTCGAAACAATTTCACTGCCTTTCGGAACAAATAAATTCACAATTCCGACAGCTTCGTTCAGTAATCCGCCGGGATTGTTTCGTAAATCAATAATAATTCCTGAAAATTTTTGTTTCTTATTAAGTTCGGCAAGTTTTTTCTTAAACTCAGCGGCCGCATTTGCTCTGAATGAAGATAATTTAATATATGCAAAATTCTCTTCCGTTATATCGGCAAAAGGAATAATATCTGATATAATTTTTTTTCTTATAATTTTTTTATCAAGAAAGTCATTTTCTCCGAATCTCTTTATCTTAAGTTTTAATTCACTTCCGGGTTCACCTTTCAGAGTTTTTCTCAGATTATTAATATTACTCTTTGTAATTTGAATTCCGTTTACGGAAACAATTTCATCTCCGATTTTCAGACCGGAACTGTCAGCCGGAGAACCTTTAATAATATCATTTATCAATAATGATTCTTTTTTAAAAAAGACCCTTGCTCCTATTCCGCCGTATGCTCCCGTTATCATCAGTTTATAATCTTCAATTTGATTTTCGGTATAGAAAACGGTATAAGGATCTAATTTTTGCAAAAATTCTTTAGTTGCTTCATTAATTAATTTCGGTATATCAACATCATCAACATAGTACATCCTTATTTCTCGAACAACATCATGAAATAAATCAAAACTTTTGGCGATTTCAAAATCGTTCCCGTCATCATATATTTTAAATGCCGTTAAGCCGGCAGATATTAATATTAAAAAAAGTCCGATACGTATTTTTCTGTATGTCATTAATTTATATTTTTAAATTACTAAAATTTAAACGAAATACGGTGCTGCTGCGAATTTAATAAATATAATATTTTTCAGGGCTTGTTGTTTAACTGTTTATTTGCTTCCGGTAAAATAACAGAAACCATTTATTTAAATGCCGGAATACCTGTAATATCAAGTCCTGAAATCAATAAATGAATATCATGTGTTCCTTCATATGTAATAACTGATTCTAAATTCATCATATGCCGCATTATCGGAAAATCACCGGATATTCCCATTGCTCCGAGAATTTGTCGGCTTTCCCGTGCAATTTTTAAAGCAGTATGAACATTATTTCGTTTTACCATAGATATTTGTGCCGGAGTTGCTTTATTTTCATTTTTCAGCTGCCCGACTCTTAATGCCATAAGCTGTGCAGATGTTAATTCAGTCAGCATTTCGGCAAGTTTTTTTTGTGTCAGTTGAAATGAAGCAATCGGTTTATTAAACTGTTTCCTCTCCTGCGAATATTGCAGGGCGGTATTAAAACAATCAAAACCTGCACCGAGAACTCCCCAAGCAATTCCGTATCTGGCAGAATTCAGACACATCATCGGTCCTTTTAATCCGGAGATATTCGGCAACAAATTTTCCTTCGGAACTTTTACATTATCAAAAACCAGTTCACCGGTTGCAGATGCTCGCAAAGACCACTTTTTAAAAGTTTCGGGTCTTGAAAATCCCTCAAATTCTTTTTCAACAATCAGTGCTCTTACCTTATTTTGTTCATTTTTTGCCCACACAACAGCAATGTCGCAAATTGGAGCATTCGTTATCCACATTTTGGAACCGTTCAATAAATAACAGTCGCCTTCATCGGAAAATTTGGTTTCCATACTTCCCGGATCGGAACCGTGATTCGGTTCGGTTAAGCCAAATGCCCCGACAAATTCTCCGTTTGCCAATTTCGGTAAAAATTTCATTCGTTGTTCTTCGTTTCCGAATTCACAGATCGGATACATCACCAAAGATGTCTGAACAGATGCCGCAGAACGAATTGCAGAATCTCCGCGTTCCAATTCCTGCATTATTAATCCGTAAGTTATTTGATCAAAACCGGAGCCGCCGTATTTTTCGGGAATAAAAGATCCCAAAACACCAAGTTCTCCCATTTGCTTAATAAGTTCAATCGGAGACCGATGCTGTTGATTTAGCTCATCAATAATCGGAATAACATATTTATCAATCCAAGCTCTTACAGAATTTCTTGTAAGTTTTTGTTCGTCGGTTAACAAATCGTCAATATTTAAGTAATCCGTAATCATTTAATAATTTTTGATATTTTCAACATTCTCTTAATACAGACATCAAACTTTTTTAAAACAGTTTTTTCATAATTATATCAACACAATATTTCCCGGGTTTTTAACTGATAATTTAATATTTCGAATATATTATTTATGTCTTGTCCTGATACAGCAAACAATGTTATCCCCAAAACTCCAGCGTATTCCGCAATTTTTCCTGTAGTTAAAATCTTATTCCCGAAACATTTTATACTATTTAAAGAAACATATAATACAAAGAAATAAAAAATGCTTAATTTTGTCATCTGAAAATTAATTTATTTTTACGGATGGATTTTTTTACACAAGAACAAATATTTATTATATACATTATAAGTCTGTCTGCTGTTGCTTTTGTCAAATACCGAAATTTCGGATATATTAAAAATATTTTTTCGGCATCAATTAATTATAATTCGGCACAATTAATTCAAAAGTCGGATATAAGTAATAAAACACTTATCAATTTTTTACTTTCATTAAATTTTTTTTTATCAGCCGCTGTTTTTTTTATCAGCATTTTAGTAAAATTCAATTTTTTACCTTATAATATAAGCCGGTTTATGATATTTTCCGGGGTTATAATCGGAATTATTTTATTGATACATATAAATTCCGGAATTAATTATTTTTCTGCATATATTTTTAATTTAAAAGGCATTGCAAATGATTACGATAAAAATAATCAATTTTTGTTCCGATCTCTGGGTATTATATTATTATTTGTCAACATCTTAATCTCATTTTCAGCAATTAAAGAAATTGCCCTATATACGGGTATGATTATTTGCGTAATTTTTTATTTATTAAGAATTTTAAGGTTTATAAAAATAAATTTAGCAAAACACATTAATAGTTTCTTTATGTTTTTATACCTTTGCACCGTTGAAATTCTTCCTTTATTATATTTTTATAAACTTTCAACATTATGGTAATACATAACTGACTGATTACAAAACATTAACTAAAATTTTACGCTTTGAAAATAAAAAATATTTTAGTTTCACAACCGACTCCGCAAAATGAAAAATCTCCGTATTTTGATTTAGAAAAAAAATATGGAGTAAAAGTTGATTTCAGGTCTTTTATTGAAGTGAAAGGATATGATGTTCGTGAATTCAGGAAACAAAAAGTAAATATTTTAGAACATTCTGCAGTTATTATGACCAGCAAAACTGCCATAGATAATTATTTCAGAATTGCCGAAGAAATGAGATTGACTATTCCGATTTCAATGAAGTTTTTTTGTGTTACGGAATCAATTGCATACTATCTTCAAAAATACATTACATACAGAAAGCGAAAAATATTTTATTCGCAAAAAATGTTTGATGAGCTGTTGGAATTAATGACAAAACACCGAAAAGAAAAATTTCTGCTGCCTGTTGCAAAAACGCATAAACCGACAATTTCTAAAAAACTTAAAGCTGCAAACTTCAGTTTCTCCAAAGCCGTAATGTATGAAACCGTGAGTGCTGATTTATCCGATTTAACTGATATTCATTATGATGTAATTGTTTTTTTCAGCCCGGTAGGAATAACGTCATTACTTGAAAATTTTCCGAATTTTGAACAAAACGGAAGAATTATTGCTTCGCTCGGTAAATCTACGGCTAATGCCGTAAAAAAAGCAGGTTTGCGACTGGATATAAATGCTCCCACAAAAGAATATCCGTCAATGACAATGGCTATTGAAAAGTTCATCATTGAAAATAATAAATGACTGAAAACCGCAATACATTTAAGTTTTCGGAACATTTAAAAAGCAGAAAAGAAATATCTCGTGTATATAAACACGGAACGTCTCTTTATTCTGATTCTTTTGTGCTTTTCTTTTTGAAAGAAGAAAAACTGACAACACATAAATTTGCTGTCAGTGTTCCGAAAAAACTTTTTAAATCTGCCGTAAAAAGAAATAAAATAAAACGAAGAGTAAGAGAATCTTTTCGACTTAACAAATCTATTCTTTACAATTTTTCAGAAAAAACAAATATTTTTTTTAATGTTTTTTTAATTTATAAAAATAAAGAAATATTGTCTTACGAAAAAATTAACGCAGAAACGGTCAAATTACTGAAAAACTTAATTGCCGACAATTAGTTTTCCTGCGTTTTCTTTTTTCTGTTCTTAAAAAGATAAATAATAGGCAATATTCCGACAGTATTTAGTAATGCGATAAGAATAAACCAAGATAATTGATTGTTTCTTCCGGCTCGCCACATTGCAATAAGTTTAAGCACGAAATCAAATAGTGCCAAAACAATTATTAACGGTAAAAATTTATAAAACCATTCCGGTGTTTGTGTTTCCATGACATTTGTTTTTATACGGTTATTTTTTATTTAATGCGTCAATTCGCATTTTTCTTTTTTCGTTGTCGCTTTTTGAAAAATCGCTCTCATAAACGGCTTTTTCCCATTCGCCGTACATAGGATTCGGGAAAACTATATATTCCGCACCGAATAAGTCTTTATATTTAGCAACGGAATCATTTCTGTTCATATTTTTTGCATATTTGAAATTCTCATCAAAATCACGCAAATTATCTCCGAGGTATAAAATAACTTTATAATTTTTCAATACAGAATCACGTCTTGCCGATTTATCAGAAGTTTTATCTTTTAACAAAATATGTGTTTCATCAGCAAAAGGAAACCCGACCTTTTTTAAATTTTCAAGTGTCGCCTGTAAATATTTAACATTTCTGTTGGAAATATAAAAAACGTCAACTCCTTTTCCTTTAACATAATTCATAAAATTTACTGCACCGGGCAAGGCTTTTGCCTGTTTTTCATTTACCCATTTTGACCAGGACTTTTCATTGTATGATGTTCCTGTTTCTATTAAACGTGCTTCGTAAGGACTGTTATTCAAAATTGTTTCATCAATATCAGTTATAATTGCTTTCGGTTTCTTTTTCTTTAATTTAAAACGGTCTTTTTTAATTTTACCGTCAAATACTGTTTTAGCAAAATTAAATGTCTGATAATACACGGCTTTTGCTTCTGCAGATTTTTGAAACCACAATGTCGCCATTGATAAATGCTCTGAGTTTGAAATCTCCGAAGAATCTTTTTGAATTAAAACTTCTTTTTCAACATTTTTTTCTTCGTCGCAACAGGATGAAAAGGCAAAAATCAATACAATTCCGGCAAAAATCAGTTTTTTCATTTTATTTTTGTTTTAAAATTTAAATATTTTTATAAATCTTTGTATTTTGAATCTATAATAATTGTAACCGGACCGTCATTTATAAGAGAAATCTGCATATCGGCACCGAATTCTCCTGTTTTGACTTCTTTTCCGAGTTCTTTTTCAGATATTTTAATAAATTTCTCATACATAGGTTTTGCAATTTCCGGTTTTGCCGCTTTTATGTACGAGGGTCGATTTCCTTTTTTTGTTTTGGCATGAAGTGTAAATTGACTGACAATCATCATTTCGCCTTTAACAGCTTTTAAAGACAGGTTCATTATGCTTTTTTCATCATCAAAAATTCTTAAATCTGCAATTTTTCCTGACATCCAAGTTAAATCTTCTTCTGTATCAGCATTTTCAAAACTTGCCAGCACTAACAATCCCGTTCCGATATTAGATTTTATTTCTCCTTTTATGCTTACAAAACAACCTTTGACTCTTTGTATTACAACTCTCATTTCTTAACGAAGTTTTTCTCAATTAATAATTCGGCAATTTGTACGGCATTGGTTGCTGCTCCTTTACGCAAATTATCGGCAACAATCCACAAATTCAAACTGTTTGCCTGTGAATAATCCCGGCGAATACGTCCGACAAAAACCTCATCTTTACCTTCGGTAATTATCGGCATAGGATAAATATTGTTTTCCGGATTGTCATAAACAACAACACCGGGCATTTCTTTAAGTAATTTATTAACTTCTGAAAGGGTATAATCATTTTCAAATTCAATATTTACGGCTTCTGAATGTCCGCCTACAACCGGAACTCTCACAGCTGTTGCCGTTATATTAATATCTCGACTTAAAATTTTATGTGTTTCGCTTACCAGTTTATCTTCTTCTTTAGTATAGCCGTTTTTTGTAAAAATATCACAATGGGGAAGACAATTATTGTCAATTCTGTGCGGATAAGCTTTTTCTCCGTGAATATTTGCCCGTTCGTTTATTAACTGATCTACAGCTTTCTTCCCTGTTCCTGTTACAGACTGATAAGTCGAAACAACAACTCTTTTTATTCTGTATTTTTTATGAAGCGGATATAATACCATTAACATTTGAATTGCGGAACAATTCGGATTTGAAATAATTTTATCTTCTTTTACCAATAAATTTCCGTTAATTTCCGGAATAATTAATTTTTTATTGGTATCCAAACGCCAAGCAGAGGAATTATCAATAACAAAGCTTCCTTTTTCAGAAAAAATCGGAGCATATTTTAAAGAAATTTCGGAACCTGCAGAAAAAATTACAATATCCGGTTTCTCTTTTATTGCTTCTTCAACAGACCTTATTTTATACTTTATGTTATTTAAGATAACATACTTTCCTTCTGACTTTTCAGATGCTGCCGGAATAAACTCCGTAATCGGAAATTTACGTTCTTCCATAACCTTTAACAAAACCTTTCCTACCAAGCCGGTAACTCCTACAATTGATGCTTTCATTTTAAATTAATTTTAAAGAAAAATTGTTTTTAATTCAAAATTGTTAATTTTGAAATTTTAAGCAAAAATATAATACTATTCCGAACTTTATTTTAAATACAATGAAAAATTTATTTTTATTATTATTTTTATTAATCTCTTTTTCCGGATTTTCGCAAATTAATGATGATTTTGAAGACGGAAACATTAACGGATGGACAGAAAGCACTGCAGGACACTGGGAAGCTTCTTCAAATAATCCGATAAACGGAAACTATTCTTTGCATCAAAGTTTTGATAACCCTTCTGCCGGACACGACCAAATTTCTTTTCCTTTCGGCTATTTTGACATCACAAGTCAAACAACTTCTTGGCGTTTTCAAATAAGACACGAATATAATCCTTCAACTTCAAACAATTGGGCTTGTTTTTTATTTTCAGATGCAGATGCCTTACAAATGTATCCTTCCGGCACGGCAAACGGATATGCGGTAGGTGTAAATTATTCGGGTTCGGATGATTCAATTAAAATTTGGAAAATAACTTCGGACAGTGCAACAGAAATATTATTAAATACAAATTACAACTGGCAAACAAACATAGGAACAAATATTGCTGCAGGTATTGAAGTTTTAAGAACGGCATCCGGCAGTTGGTCGGTTTTTATTGATGATAACGGGGGTTTTGATAATTTGGTTCAAATAGGAAGTTCCGTAACAAATACTGATTTTACTTCAACAAACTATTCCGGTTTTTATTACGAATACTCTTCTGCACAAGACAGAAAATTATACATAGACGATTTTCGTGTCGGAACAGAAATTGCCGATACCGACCCGCCGTATATTACTCAAATTACGGCAACTTCAAATAATACCCTTCTCGTTGATTTTAATGAAGATTTAAATCAAACAACTGCCGAAAATACGGTAAATTACTCTGTTGACGGAGGAATCGGAAGCCCGACATCGGCGATTTTAAACGGAGCAAACAATAAACAGGTTGAATTATCCTTTGCCGGAACTTTTACGGATAATACAAATTATCAACTTACCGTAAACGGAGTTGAAGACCTGTCAGGAAACGCAACAAATAACGAAACTGCAAATTTTTCTTACTATCAAATAGCGGTAATTTCTGCAAGTCCGACATCTGCAAGTACTTTAGACGTTTTCTTTAATAAATCTGTTGATAACACAACGGCTCAAAATGTTGCAAATTATTCTGTTGACGGAAGTATCGGTAATCCTGTTTCGGCTGTTGTTGACGGAACAGACAATAAACTTGTTCATCTTTCTTTCTCTTCAAACTTTATTTTGGAACAAAGCTACGTTCTTACGGTAAGTAATGTTCAGGATACATACGGAAATGTAATAAATACCGCAAATTTACCTTTTTCATATTACGTTACACAACCTTTTGATGTTGTAATTAATGAAATTATGAACGATGTTAATCCCGCACCGGAAGCAATTCCCGCACACGAATACATTGAAATTTACAATAATTCAAATTATGATATTAATCTTGACGGGTGGACTCTTACGATAGGAACAAACACACCTAAAGTTTTTCCTTCAAAAGTTATTACAGCCGGAGGATATGCAATTATTTGCGAAGACCTTGCCGAAGCCGACTTATCCCCATACGGAACGACAATCGGAATTATGAACCCTTCGGAACTTACCATTACGGGAAAACGATTAATAATAAAATCTGCTTACGGAACCGTAATTGAAGATATTACCTATTCGAAAGATTGGTATCACGATACAGATAAAGATGACGGAGGCTGGTCTATGGAACGAATAGACCCGACAAATTTTTGCAGCGGAGAGACCAACTGGACGGCAACCGTTGATTATACCGGAGGAACTCCCGGAAGAGAAAATTCGGTTTTTGCTTCAAATCCGGATAATACGGCACCTTCTGTATCCGAAATAATCTATGTTTCTTCAAAACAACTCGAAATTCAATTTTCAGAAAAAGTTAAAATTTCAGATGCCGAAAATAATGCAAATTATATCCTAAATTCAAACATAAATCCCGTTTCTGCCGTTCAAAATATTGATGACGCTTCAAAGGTTGATATTTATTTCGCAAATAACTTTACGGAAGGCACAAACACCTTACAAATTGAAAACATAAACGATAATTGCGACAACCTGATGACCGCATTTTCCGGCACATTTGAATACCTGCTTATTTATCCGAAAACGGTTGAAGTTATGTCGGCAAATCAGCTTCGTATTCATTTTTCCGAAACAGTTGACCAAACAACCGCCGAAAATACGGCAAACTATTCGGTAAACGGAGGGATAGGAAATCCTTCTGTTGCAATTATCAGCAGCACCGATGACAAAATTGTTAATCTTCAATTTTCAACAGACTTTACCTTAGAACAAATTTACACACTGACAATTCAAAATGTGCAAGATATTAATGCAAACGTTATGAATTCGACAAATATTGATTTTATATACTATGTCCCTCATCCTTTTGATATTGTTTTTAACGAAGTTATGGCAGACATAAACCCTGCACCTGTTTCTTTACCCGCCGAACAATATATCGAACTTTACAACACATCGGACTATAACATTGATTTAACAAATTGGATTTTCTTATCGGAAGGACAATCGGAACGCACTTTTCCGTATATAACCTTAAAATCTCACGAATATCTTATTCTTTGTGAAGAAGGAAAAAAAGATTTATTCTCGCAATACGGAAATGTTGTTGATTTTTTAACTTCAAGCGATATTATTGCTTCGGGAAGGAACCTTAAACTTATGATGCCTGACTATACAGTTATCGGGGAAATTACTTATTCCGACACTTGGTATAACGACCCGGATAAAGACAGCGGCGGTTGGTCGCTGGAACGGATAGACCCGACAAATTTTTGCGGAGAAGAAAACAATTGGGCAGCATCTGTTGACCAATCCGGAGGAACTCCCGGACAAAAAAACTCTGTTTTCGCTTCTAACCAAGATAATACTGCTCCGGAATTAAATTCCGTAAAAATTATTTCTTCTAATGAGCTTACTTTATTTTTTAATGAAAATATAAGTTATGAAAGCAGTTCGGAACTTACAAATTTTTCTGTTAATAACGGTATCGGTAATCCGAATAACGCTTTTGTCGATACAGAAGATAAAACAATTGTACATTTACTTTTTGCAAATAATTTTGCCGACAAACAAACATATCAATTAATGATTGAAAATGTGTCGGATAATTGCGGAAATATCATTCAAACAACGGGTTATGACTTTACGTACCGACGTATTCATCCTGTTGCCCTTTGGGTGAAAGACGAAAAACGCTTACAATTAGATTTCTCTGAAACAGCAGATTTTTCTTCGGCAGTAAATACCGGTAATTATTTTTGTGATAACGGTCTCGGAAACCCGGAATTTGCCGTTCGAGAAACTCTCGATTCAGCAATTGTTCACCTGCAATTTGCCGGCACTTTTCCGGACAGCAAAGAAGTAAGTCTTACTGTTTCGGGAATTAAAGACATCAACGGAAACACAATGAATGATACAACTTTAAAGTTTTCATATTACACGCCTAAAAAAAACGATATTGTTATAAACGAAGTTCTTTTCAATGCTTTTCCGAACGGAAACGACTTCGTCGAATTATATAATCGTTCAGAATTTCCTATTGATTTAGCAAATCTGCAATTAGCAAAAACAGATGATAAAAACCCGGACAGCATCATACAAATTTCACCCTTATCGGATAAAAACAAATATTTTAATCCCGACACTTATTTGGCTTTTACTACAAGTAAAAAAGGTGTTTTGACTTTTTATATGAGTAAAAATGAAGAGAATATTTATGAAATTCCGAATATGCCGACTTATCCGGACGATAAAGGAACGGTTGTACTTCTTTATAAAGATACTTCCGTAATTGATAAATTTTCATACAATGAAGATATGCAATCTCCGCTTTTAGATGATAACGAAGGAGTGTCTCTTGAGCGTGTCAATTATGATAAACCGACACAAGAAACATCAAATTGGCATTCGGCATCGGAATTAGTCGGTTTTGCAACTCCGGCTTATCAAAATTCACAGTATAATGACGGAACAAGTGCCGGCGATACTCCGGTAAACATTGACCCGCACGTATTTTCACCTGACAATGACGGTTTTGACGATTATGCAAATATAAATTTCAAATTTGATACACCCGATAATGTTGCAACAATATATATTTTCGATGCCAAGGGCATAATTATTAAAAAATTAGCAGAAAGTTTATTGCTGTCAACCGAAGGTACAATCGTTTGGAACGGAACTCAAGACAACGGAAGGCTTGCTCCGGCAGGCACATATCTTATTTATTTTAAAGTTTTTGACAGAAACGGAAATGTTAAAGTTTATAAAAATACAGTTATTTTGGCAAAAAAACTGTAAAGATTTTCTTTCTTATTTTTATTTAAAGACACAAACCGAAATTGTGTCTTTTTTTTATCTTTACAAACTTATTTAAAATCAACATTTGAAACAATACGATATTATAATAATCGGAGCAGGTGCCGCAGGTCTTTTAGCAACAATAAGTGCTGCCAAAAATAATACAAGTATTTTGCTTTTGGAAAAAATGAGACGAGAGGGCAGAAAAATGCTTATTTCGGGTAAAGGCAGGTGTAATATTACAAATACCGCCTATCAATCGGAATTTTTTAAAAAGATTTACCCTAAACCGAAATTCTTAAAACACGCTTTTTCTCAGTTTTTTTCAAAAGATATTATCAATTTGCTTGAAGAAAACGGCTTAAAAACCAAAGAAGAAAGAGGTGGTCGCGTCTTTCCGGAAAGCGATAAAGCCGCTGATGTTGTAAACACGTTGTTAAAAATTGTTAAGTCAAAAAATGTTGACATAAAGAAAAATGCAAAACTTACCGAAATCATTACCGAAAACAATACAGTTAAAGCTGTTCGATTTCATATTGAAGGGAAACCGGAAACGATAAAAACAAAAAATATTATACTTTGCACCGGGGGAAAATCATATCCCGTAACAGGTTCTGCAGGTGAGGGGTTTGTTTTGGCAGAAAAACTCGGTCATACCGTAACTCCATTACGACCGGCATTAGTCCCGTTACTTACCGAAGGTAAAACTGCAGAAAAATTGCAAGGCTTAAGTTTGAAAAATTCAACTGTCAGCGTTTGGGTAAACAATAAAAAAGTTCGTTCGGAATTCGGTGAAATGATGTTTGCACATTTCGGACTTACGGGACCCGTAATTTTAACTTTAAGCAAAATTGCCGTTGATGCTCCGGCAGAAAATAAAAACGTTGAAATTTCAATAGATTTAAAACCGGCATTAGACGAGCAAAAACTCGATAATCGTTTGCAGCGCGAACTCAACGAAAACGGAAAAAAACAAATTCGTAATGTTTTAAAAAAACTGCTGCCGTCAAAACTTATTCCGGTTGTTTTAGAACTCACGAAAATTGACCCTTACAAAGAATGTAATCAAATTTCGGGCAAGGAAAGAAAAAAAATAAGGATTTTGCTGAAAAATTTCAGATTTAAAGTTACCGGACATCGCGGTTATAAAGAAGCAATTATTACCGCCGGCGGTATTGATACCGGTGAAGTTAACGGAAAAACAATGATGTCAAAAATCATAAAAAATTTATATTTTGCCGGTGAAATTTTAGATTTAGATGCTGAAACAGGCGGATATAATTTTCAAATTGCCTTTTCAACAGGTTGGTTAGCAGGGAAATCGGCTTCAAAAAACATATAAATTTATGCTTAAATATTCCGATATAAAAAAACAACTTAACATCAATGCTCTAAAAGAAACAGGTGATGCTGCCGCATATTTCACTCATTATTTATACAATCAAAATTCAAAACTTTCAAAATATTTTAATAAAGAAGCCAAAAAATACTGGCAAGAAAAATCACAAGATAATTTTCCTGATAATATTAAATTTAAACAAAATGTTCCTTTTCCGGAACCCGATAATCCGAAATTTACATTTATTGATTTATTTGCCGGGGTAGGCGGCTTCAGAATTGCTATGCAAAATCTCGGAGGAAACTGTGTTTTTTCTTCCGAAATTGATAAATATGCCAAAAAAACTTACGAAACTAATTTCGGAGAAGTTCCTTTCGGAGATATTACAAAAATAAAAGAAACCGATGTTCCCGAACACGATGTTTTATGTGCCGGCTTTCCGTGTCAGGCATTTTCAATAGCCGGAAAACGAAAAGGTTTTAAAGACGAAACACGCGGTACATTATTTTTTGAACTTGCAAGAATTATCGAAGCCAAAAAACCGAAAGCTTTTTTTCTTGAGAATGTTAAAGGACTGAGAAATCATGATAAAGGAAGAACATTAAAAACAATACTTAAAGTTTTGCGAGAAGATTTAAACTATTTTGTTCCGGATCCGAAAATTATCAATGCAAAAGATTTCGGAGTTCCTCAAAACAGAGAAAGAATTTTTATCATTGGTTTTCGTAAAAATTTGGGAATAACTGAATTCGACTATCCGAAACCGTCGGAAGAGAAAGTAAAATTTGCGGATATTAAAGAAAGAAAAACCGTTTCTTCAAAATACTATTTGTCTGTTTCCTATCTTGAAACTTTAAAAGAACACAAAAAAAGGCACAAAAATAAAGGTAACGGTTTCGGATTTGAAATGCTTGATGAAAATAAATGTGCAAATGCTATTGTTGTTGGAGGAATGGGGAGAGAACGTAATTTATATAAAGATTGCAGATTAAAAGATTTTACTCCCGTTACACCAAAAAAAGGCGGATTAAATTCTGAGTTTATAAGAGTTTTAACTCCGAGAGAATGGGCTCGACTGCAAGGTTTTCCGGACAAATTTATTATCGGTGTTTCCGATGCCCAAGCATATAAGCAATTCGGGAATTCTGTGGCAATCCCTGCAATTCAGAAAACCGCAGAAAAGATAATTGAAGAAATTGTGTAGATTATATTCTGTTTTTGTATGTTGCAGTAAACAATAGTATATTTGCGTTCTGATATTACAATAATAATCTTTGAAAAAATTCCTGAAATCTCTGTATCTTACAGATCGTATCTATTATGCTGCGAGTTTAATTATTATTTTTTTCGTTGCAGGATATTACATTCCGTTGCTTTATGCCCTCGGGAAAGCTATTTTACTTATTCTTGCGGCTCTTTTTATTATTGATATTTTGCTTCTTTACAACAGTTCTTCTTTCAAAATAAAAGCCGAACGTATTTTGCCGGCAAAACTTTCAAACGGTGATGATAATGAAATCTCAATTTTTATTAAAAACAATTACAAATTTCTTGTTTTCACGGAAATTATTGATGAAATTCCTTTTCAGTTTCAAAAAAGAGATTTTCTGATAAAGAAAAAATTACTGCCCGGACAAGAAAAAAACATAAAATATTTGTTACGACCGAAAAAAAGAGGAGAATACGATTTCGGAAATTTAAATATTTATACATCAAGTGCCCTCGGAATTATTCAACGACGATTTACTTTTAACAAAGGTGCAACAGTTCCTGTATATCCGTCATTTATACAAATGAGAAAATATGAACTTAAAGCAATAAGAAACAATTTAACCGATTACGGAATTAAAAAACTGCGAAAAATCAGTAATAACAGAGAATTTGAACAAATAAAAAACTATGTTTACGGCGACGATTTCAGAACAGTAAATTGGAAAGCAACGGCTCGCCGTTCACAACTTATGGTAAACCAATATCAAGATGAAAGGGCACAACGGGTTTACAACATTATTGATATGGGCAGAACAATGAAAATGCCTTTCGACGGAATGTCACTGCTTGATTATGCGATAAACGCTTCTTTGGTAATTTCAAATATTGCTCTGAAAAAACACGATAAAGCCGGATTGATAACTTTCTCAAAAAAAATTCATTCAATTGTTCCGGCTGAACGAAAAAACAATCAAATTAGTAAAATTTCAGAAGTCCTGTATAAGCAGGAAACCGACTATGAAGAGTCCGGTTTTGAATTGCTGTATGCAACCGTGAAACGAAAAATTTCACAGCGAAGTTTATTGTTTATCTATACTAATTTTGAAGGTTTTATATCTTTAGAACGTCAAATAAAATATTTTAAACAACTTGCAAAAAATCACCTTGTTGTTATTATTTTCTTTGAAAATTCCGAATTAAAAAAACTAACCGGAAATAAACCGGAAACAAGTGCGGATATCTATAATAAAACAATTGCCGAGAAATTTCGTTACGAAAAGGTTTTAATAACAAAAAAATTAAAGAAAAACGGTATTTATTCCGTTTTAACGGAACCGCAACACCTTACAGTTGAAACAATCAATAAATATCTGGAATTAAAAGCAAAAGGACTTCTGTAAAATTATTCTGCGGATGTTTCTTGGTTATCAAATAAAGAAGGATAATCTCTGTCAAATTGCCCGAGAATTTCCGTTATTACGGTTTCTCTGATAAAGCGAGATTTATTTTTAATTTTATACTTTTTACAATATTTTTCAAACGCCTCTAACTCTAAATCGTTAAATAAAAAGTGCATTTTATTTTTACGTTTGAGCTTTTCGTTTCGGTGTATTGACATATTTGAAATTCACGTTTTTACGCTGCAAATGTAAAAAATTTTAGACTTACGACAAAAAACTTACAATTTCGAATGTATTTAGGGCTTGCCTTTAGATTTGTAAAGTTATTTTTAAAGAAAAAAGTATAATTTAAAAATATATGATAATGATGATGATGAATTTTCTTTTTTGTTACTTTTTTCTTTGTTAATAATTGTAATTTTGTTAATAACTA
>JAJRUH010000104.1 GCA_024277895.1 Bacteroidota bacterium
AGCCAATAAAAATATAAAAAGCTTGCTTGATTCCTGTGCAAAATCAGCTATACAATACAATATGGAAATGAAGCAATACTATAATAAAAGAGTTAAAGAAGGAAAAGATAAAATGAAAGTTATCAATATAATTAGAAATAAAATAGTATCGAGAATTTTCGCAATAGTTCTAAGGGGAACGCCTTATGTAAATACTGTAAAATATATTGCTTGAAAAAATTGTTAATAACTTTTACAAAATTTGCTTGTTTTAATCATAGAATACTGAAAAGCTCAGATGTGCGTCTGTTTTGGATTTTGTGAGATGTAGATGTATATAAATACTTCAAATTGAACAAAATACAAAAGAGATGTGCAGCTGAGCAGCAAAAATTTGATAGTTTTATCAAAAAAAGTGCAAGGATTTCAAGATATTTCATTCAAAAATCTTGCACTTTATCACAGAAATACAAGTATAAAGTGTTGAATTACAATATATTCAGCGTTTTTTCAGCAAGCCCTACATTAGCATTTTTCAGCAAGCCCTGTCTTACTGTTTAGAAAAAATATAAATTCGCAAGTCATCGTATCAATGTGTCAGTAAATAACCTGTTAGGTTTAAACTTGCTTCGCTTAAATTGAAATAGTGATACGATGACTATTAACAAAAACTTTGTTTTCTCTGAATTTATAATATGAGTTTTAATATTTTATGAGAATTTTCTGTTTTAATTCTTACAAAATAAATTCCTGAAGGAAATCCGGATAAATTTATACTAATTTTGCTGCTGTCGGTTTTTTCGGAGAAAATTATTTTACCTGTTATATTACTGATTTGTATATCCTTAATAATTTTTCGATTATTGCTGATAACAGAGAAATACTTGTTTTTTGCAGGGTTAGGATACAGTATGAAATCTGTATTTTCTATTACGGAACTGATATTTGTATAACCGTCAATTGAAAAATCCGTAACTTTCGGTAAGTGATCGGATGCAATTTTTGTATCATTTTGCTGTAAATTATATTGACTTAATCTTTCAGCAGACATTTCGTTTGTACTTACGGTAAAAGTTTTGCTGACCGTTGCACCGATATCCGAAGCAATAGTATAATCTAATCGCCCGGGCCAATACGGACTTCCTTCTTCCTGATGAGTCGTTGCTACTCTTTTGTCGGTATGAAAGGAAATAATATCACTCAAATCCGTATTATCCCAATCCGGTTTTATATCATTTCCGAAAGTTGCATTATCTTGAATATCACCTGTCAGCAGAGTTGTTTGTTGTTGAGACAGCCCCACTAAATTCAAATCTCCGCTGATTACAAAAGGCGTTCCGTAGGGGAAGGTAATTCCGCTTCCCGAAGTTTTAATTTCTCGTATAAATTTAATTATTGCATCTGCTTGATCCTGTCTTATTGCATCGTTTGTTGAACCTCCCGATGCTTTAAAATGTGCATTTATTACTAAAAAATCTTTCGGGTAAGAACTCGGTAAATCAATCACATTTGCCGTAATTCTATTAATATATGTCGGGTCAATCGAATAATATTCAGGAATATTAAATTTTGAACAAGTAATATTGCCTGCGTCATTTTTAATACATGTCCAATGTTTTCCGCCGGAGAGCGGAAGCCAAGTATCCAAAATATTTTTTGCTTGATACTGTGTAGTATTCCAACATTCGCTAAAAGTGATAATATCCGGATTAACTGCAGTAATAATTCTTTGAAATGCAGCAACACGTTGGTTGTCAGAGCTTATAAGTCCGTCTTTAAGTGTGTTGTAGGTCATTAATCGAATATCACCGCTGTTATTTTTTTCAAAATCAATGTAATTATATGCTTCAACGGGAGTATTGTCGAAAGTGTATGAGAATGTTGTGCCTTCATCGGGCATATAATCGCCTCCCGAAGCGTTATCTTTAAAGCAAATTTTAATGGTTTCGCTTGTAAAAAGCTGATTTACGCCGTCGGGAACGGCATTTCTGTCAACAGCAATTTCAAAAGTGTCGGAAGTTACCGTAGGTAAAGCGATAAAACCTATATCGTAAGGTGAAATTTGAACAGTTCCTGAAGCAGTATTGAAATAAAATGTTTTTGTTCCGAAATCTATGCCCAATTCGGCACCTATACCGTTTACAGAATAACCTGTAGAAGAATTGTTATCTCCGTCGATTTCTAAATATAAATTATTTCCGTAGTTAAGTTGAATTTCGCGGTCAAGGGCAAATTGAATAAATAAATAATTGCTGTCGTTTGAAACTTTAAACGAAAGTAAATCAAAAGATGCTCCGTCATTTTCATTGTCCGTAAATTGAGCGGCATCGCTTGTCCAATCGTCAAATTTTCCGTCTAAACCTATCGGCAGAGCTTGTCCGAAAAGTGAAATATTTAAAAATAATAATATTGTAAATGTAAGAATATTTTTAATCATAAATTTTATATTTAAAGAATACAAAAATACGCTTTTTAACCGTATTTAATTATATTTTTCGGCAGTTACAGTTTGCCGCTTGTATGTAATTATGTGTAAATGAAGCCGTGTTCAGTTTGCCAAACTTTCGTAAATAATTTTTGCAGTTCTTTCCGATGCTCCTTTCCCTCCGAGAATTTCTCGAAGTTTTGCAAAATTTGAAAGCATTGTATTTCGATATACGTCATCTTTCAGAATAAGTTTCAATTCATTGCAAATATTTTTAACAGTCATATCGTATTGAATAAATTCTTTTATAATTTCATTCTGCATTACCAAATTTACCAAAGAAATATAATCAACTTTTACCAAGCATTTTGCAATATGATAGGAAAGATTATCGCCTTTGTAGCAAACCAGTTCCGGAACGTTTAAAATTGCCGTTTCTAAAGTTGCTGTTCCGGATGTTACGATTGCCGCTTCTGAATGTTTAAGCAGTTCGTATGTATTGTCGTAAACGAGTTTAATATCTTTGTTTTTAATATCTTTTTGAAAAATTTCTTTATCTAATGAAGGTGCTGCGGCAACAACGAATTGATATTCCGGAAATTTTTCGGCAACTTTCAGCATAATCGGAAAATTATGCTGAATTTCTCGTTTTCGGCTTCCCGGAAGCATAGCAACTATTTTTTTCTCGTTTAAATCGTATTTCTTTCTGAATTCGCTGATGTCGGATTTCTTTGTGTCAATTGCATCTAAAATCGGATTTCCCACATATTCGACTTCGTAATCGTATTTTTTGTAGAAATCTTTTTCAAAAGGAAAGATAATAAACATTTTATCGACAAATGCTTTAATTTTATGAACCCGCGATTGTTTCCAAGCCCAAATTTTCGGCGAAATGTAATAATAAACTTTAAAACCTTTTTCGTGAGCAAATTCTGCAATTCTTAAATTAAATCCGGGATAATCAACAAGAATAACAACATCAGGTTTGTATTCTGCAATATCTTGTTTTACAAATTTTATATTTTTTAAAATTGCGGGTAAATGTAAAAAAACATCGACAAAACCCATATAAGCAACATCTTTATAATTACGCACCAAATTACCGCCTTGTTTTTTCATTAAATTGCCGCCGAAAAATCTGAATTCTGCATTTGAATCAAAACTTTTCAGTGCTTTCATTAGATTTGAAGCGTGCAAATCACCCGATGCCTCACCGGCTGTAATATAATATTTCAATTTCTTATAACTTTTAGCATTATGAATTTTCAATTATAACAAAGCACCTGCAACAATAATCAAAAAAATGAATGCGGCAACACCTATTAACCCTTTCACGGCATTATACCGGTTCTTCTTTAAAAAAATATAAAACAGGGGCATAATTCCTATTGCACCACCCTTTAATGACAGCAAAACTCGTGATCTTAATATAGCACTTATTTCATCATTCCCGAATAAAAATTTAAGATGATCGGCAACAGTATAATCTTGAGAATTAGCATAAATAATAATTAAAGTAACGGATACGGCAGCAATCAGACCGCCTGCAACTCCTACCCAAATTTTATCATATTTTGATTTCTTTTCAAACATCATTTTAATAATATATGTATTTAAAATCACGCTAAATTACGAAAATATTGTATTTTTGGAAATTCTATGGCAAACAATAATTTTATTTACGGAACTCGTGCGGTTATCGAAGCCGTAAATTCGGATAAACAAATTGAGAAGGTTCTGATTGTGCGAAGTGATGATAATTCCCTGCAAAAAGAACTTACGAAATTATTAAAACAACATCGAATTTATTTCCAATTTGTTCCGCTTCAAAAAATTAATAAAATAAGCAGAAAAAATCATCAGGGAGTGATTGCTTTTATTTCACCTGTTTCTTTTTACGATGTTGAAGAAATTGTTACAAAAATTTATGAGGAGGGCAGAGTGCCTTTTGTTCTGGTTCTTGACGGTGTTACGGATGTACGTAATTTCGGTGCTGTTGTAAGAACTGCAGAATGTGCCGGTGTACATACTGTATTAATTCCCGAAAAAGGCTCTGCTTCGATAAATGCCGATGCGGTAAAAACTTCGGCGGGGGCTTTGCATAAAGTCCCGATATGCAGAACCCGAAGTTTAAGACATACTTTAGAGAATTTAAAACAAAACGGATTGCAAATTGTTTCCGCAAGCGAAAAAGCCGAAAAAAATTATTATCAAACTAATTTTACTTTACCGACAGTCCTTGTTGTAGGATCTGAAGAAAAAGGAATTTCGAACTCAATTGTTTCATTATCAGATGAATTTGTAAAAATCCCCTTGCTCGGCGAAATAAAATCTTTAAATGTGTCGGTTGCGGCAAGTATTTTGATGTATGAAACAGTAAGGCAACGGCAACGTATCAAATGAAAAAATAATTCTAAAACTAAAAACATGAGAAGAACTTTAACAAAGGTACTAATTGTATTTTTCGGCTTATATTTATTTCAGTCTTGCGACAGTCAGAAAACCGTAACAGATAATTTGCCTGCTGCTAAATTGAACAAAACATTTACTTTAAGTATGGCAGATACTTTAAAAATTGAATTAAAATCAAATCCTACAACAGGTTTTATTTGGTCGATTAAAAATAAAATTAAACCTAAAGTTATTAAAGAATTCAATCACACGTATATACAAAATGAAAAAACAATGAATATGGTCGGCGGCGGCGGATTTGATATTTGGAAATTTTTACCTGCGAAAACAGGCAAAGTATTTTTACATTTTGTTTATGCCAGAGAAGACGGTAAAATTGATAAAGAAAAATATTATAAAGTGATTGTGAAAAAGTAACAGGGAAAATTCAACTGCTTTATTGAAACAAATGACATTTATTAACTTAAAATCAAAACGTATGAAAACTTTTAAAATTATTATTCCGATAATGCTGATTTTTGTATTAAACGGATGTATTATTGACAGAACACCTGATTATCCGGAAACAGATGCTTGTTTTTCCGTTTCAGGAACAACACAATATATGAATGAACCGGTTTATTTTGTGAATTGTTCACAAGGGGCTGTTTCTTATGATTGGAGTTTCGGAGACGGATTTACCTCAAACCAAAAAAATCCGACACATACTTATACCGAAGCAGGAACTTATCAAGTTACAATGAGAGCTACGGGATATGACAGTTATGATACCTTTACGGATGCTGTAACTATAAGTGGTTCAACTGATTTGGATATATTGGTTATGTATGTCGGAACCGAAGATCCGGTTTCAAATTGCGAGGTTACACTTTACGGAAATGAAACCGATTGGCAAAATCTTACAAATCCGGTAAGTGATATGGTAACAACCGGAACAAACGGTATTGTATATTTTTCAGGATTATATCCGATTGAATATTATATTGATGCCTATAGATCTGTGAGTGATACTTCGTATTATTCAAATTATTTGCAAGGTTATGCAACTTCACCTTTGGATGAAAATCAAATTAATTATTATAATATTTATGTTGAATTATTGTATAATACAGCAAAAGGAATCCGGAAAGACAGACAGAAAGTTGTCGTAAAACAAATTGAAAAATCGACAAAAGAAGAACACGAGAGCATTATTAAAGCATTTCAGGAAAAATAAAACGTAAAAATTTATGTTTATATAAAGGCATCAGTTATTGGTGTCTTTTTTTATGTATGTGATATCGGTTACTTTTCTATTTGTTTTAATGTATTATTTTTGCAATTACGTT
This sequence comes from Bacteroidota bacterium, assembly GCA_024277895.1. Classification (GTDB taxonomy): domain Bacteria; phylum Bacteroidota; class Bacteroidia; order Bacteroidales; family JAADGE01; genus JAADGE01. The sequence goes on from JAJRUH010000104.1 coordinate 6,145, forward strand.
TTATACAGATAAAATTATTTTGAAAATACTGCAACTGATTTTTGCTTTCAATATCAATGTATAAAAGCTGCAAACTTCAGATATTTAATTTAATATGAGAATAAAGAAAATATGATGAAAAAAGTTATTAATTTATTATTACTTAGCGGATTAATGTTTATTTCTTTTAGGGCAAATTCACAAATTGTTCAGCCTGTTAAATGGAAATTTTACACAAAAGCAGTAAGTGCCGACGAAGTGAAATTAGTTGCAAAAGCAACAATTGAAAAAACATGGCATTTATACGGACAATATTCAGAACCTGCCGGAGGAATACCTGCCGAATTCAGTTATGAAGCAAGTGATAAATATAAAAAGACAGGAAAAGTTACGGAACAACCGAAACCGCATAAAGAATATGACGATATTATGCAGGCGAACATCCAAACTTTTGAAAAAGAAGTTTTGTTTACTCAAAAAATTAAGGTATTATCAAATGAAGATTTTGTCATTACCGGTTCTTTTTCCGGACAAGCTTGTACAACCGAGGGGATGTGTATTCCGCTTAGTGAAGATTTTGAATTTAAGGTTCCGGGTTTAAATAATTTAAAGAAGCAATTTTCGGATAACAAAACGGAAAATACCGTTATTGATAATGATAAGCAAAATAAAAATAAAGTTGATACAGCAGTTATTGTTCCGCCGGATACTGCTGAAACAATAAAATCCGATTCAACAGCAACAGTAAAACAAGGCGGAAATGAAATTAATTCGGCAACTGATAAAGGCGGATTATGGGGTTTGTTTATTGCCGCATTGCTTGCAGGTATAGCTGCACTTCTTACACCTTGTGTTTTTCCAATGATACCGATGACGGTTTCATTTTTTATGCATGAAGAAAAATCTAAAGCAAAAAGTCGTGCGGAAGCTGTATTTTTTTCTTTATCTATTGTGTTTATTTATACCGTAATAGGAACTCTTGTTGCAGTTACTTTAGGTCCTGAATTTGCAAATTGGTTAAGTACGCATTGGCTTCCGAATATTTTATTCTTTATTGTTTTTATGGTTTTTGCAGCATCGTTTTTCGGTATGTTTGAAATTGTATTGCCGAGTTGGATGACAGCTAAATCAGAAAAACAAGTTGATAAAGGCGGACTTTTCGCACCGTTTTTTATGGCATTTTCATTGGTTGTTATTTCATTCTCGTGTACAGGACCTCTGGTAGGAACCGTTCTCGTTGAATCTGCCGGCGGTGATGTTTTGAAACCGATTATCGGAATGCTCGGTTTCGGATTGGCATTTGCTGTTCCTTTCGGAATTTTTGCTTTCTTTCCGCATTTAATGAATAAAATGCCGCAATCCGGCGGTTGGCTTAATTCTGTTAAAGTAGTTCTCGGATTTATTGAATTGGCACTTGGAATGAAATTTTTAAGTATTGCCGATTTAACCTATCATTGGGGATTGCTGAATCGAGAAATCTATCTTGCTTTATGGATTACGATTTTTACATTAATGGGTTTATATCTTCTGGGAAAGATCAAATTTTCTCACGACAGTGATTTACCCTATTTAAAAGTTCCGAGATTAATATTTGCAATTTTTACATTTTCATTTGTCGTATATATGATTCCGGGAATGTTCGGTGCTCCTTTGAAAATCTTATCGGGATATTTGCCGCCTATGAGTACTCACGAATTTGATTTAGCAAAAGTTGTCAGAGAAAACTCAGGTATGCAAACTCCTAATTTAACATATTCCGAAAATAATTGTTATGAACCGAAATACGGTGATATTCATGAATCTCCTCACGGTTTACACGGTTATTTCGATTATGAACAGGCGTTAGCATGTGCCAAAGAACAAAATAAACCTGTAATGCTTGACTTTACCGGTTATGCATGTGTAAATTGTCGAAAAATGGAAGATAATGTTTGGGGAACTGAAGCAGTATTACCTTTATTAAAAAACGAATATGTTATTGCATCTTTATATGTTGACGACAGAACAAAATTAGATAAAAAAGATTGGGTAACATCTTCTTACGACGGCAAAGTGAAGAAATCTCTCGGAACTAAAAATGCTGATTTTCAAATTTCACGTTTCGGAATGAATGCACAACCGGCATATATTATTTTAGATTATAACGGTGATGTATTAATAAAAGATCCGTTCTTTTATAATCCCGATCCTATTGCATTTTCTCATTTTTTGAAAGAAGGAATTCGGAAATTTAATGAAAAACATAAAAAGTAGTTTTTTAAAATAACTGTGGCGTGTTGAATTATTTAGGGCTTACTGAAAAACGCTAAATATATTGTATTTCAACACTTTATACTTGTGTTTTTGCGATAAAGTGCAAGGTTTTTGAATAAAACATCTTGAAACCCTTGCACTTATTTTGATAAAACTACCAAATTTTTGCTGCTCAACTGCACATCCCTTTTGTATTTTGTTCAATTTGAAGTATTTATATACATCTACATCTCACAAAATCCAAAATAGACGCACATCTGAGCTTTTCAGCAAGCCATATTTAAAGTATAATAAACAGCACATTTGTATTTGTAAAATGACATGGTAATTTAAAAAATAAAAAAAGGTGTAAATAATTATTTGCACCTTTTTTTATTAATTACTAAAAATTAAAACTTTGTCTGAAAAATTATTCTATTCCGAAAGCGTAATAAGCAATTTCTCCGTCAGGATAAACTCCTTGAATGTAAACACCTCCATGTAAATCTTTTAAAATACTTTGTATATCTTTCGGAGAACTTACAGATTTTCTGTTAATATGAGTTATGATAAAACCCGGTCTGACTCCTGCTTTCATAAGTTTACCTGTTTGTAAATCAGTAACTTCAACTCCGTTTTTTATGTTTAATTTATTTTTAGTTTCATTTGAAATACTTGCAAAACTTGCACCTAAAACTTGAATGATATCTTTGTTTACAACTTCGGTTGTCCCCATACTGTTTTTTAATTCGACTGAGAATTTCTTCAGTTTATTATCTCTGTTAACCCAAACAACTACTTTATCTCCCGGACTGAAACGGCTTATTTGTTCCTGAAGTTCAGACACTTTTTCAATGGGAATATCATTTAGTTTAACAATCACATCTTTTTCTTTTATACCGGCTTTTTCGGCAGCACTTCCCTTATTTACGTTAACAACATAAACTCCTTCAGGTTTTTTTAAATCCAAATCATCGGCAATTTTTGCATCAACATTTTGAATGTTTATTCCTAGTAATGCTCTTTGCACAGTTCCGTATTCTTTTAAGTCAGAAACAACTTTTCTTACTATTGAAACCGGAACAGCAAAAGAATATCCGGTATAAGAACCTGTTTGAGAGGCAATTGCAGTATTTATCCCGACTAACTCTCCGTTTGTGTTTACCAATGCTCCTCCGCTGTTTCCCGGATTTACCGCAGCATCAGTTTGAATAAATGATTCTATAGCGTAATTTTGTTTTTGACGTAATAAATTAATATTCCGAGCTTTAGCACTTACAATTCCGGCAGTAACCGTTGATGTTAAATTAAAAGGATTGCCCACAGCGAGTACCCATTGTCCTATTTTTAAATTATCTGAATTTCCGTACGGTATGGTCGGCAGATTTTTTTCGTCAATTTTGATTAGAGCAATATCTGTTGCCGGATCTCTGCCTATTAATTTTGCCGTATATTTTCTGTTATCATTAAGAATAATTTTTATATCATTTGCATTTTCTACTACATGGTTATTTGTAATGATATATCCGTCACTCGAAATAATAACTCCTGACCCAGATGCTTTTACAGGCATTCTTTGTCCGAATTGATTCCCGAACGGATTCCCGAAGAAAAATTGCTGTATTGAAGGTTGTTCTATTTGCTGACTGTCATACGTTGTTTGTACGTGCACAACAGCATTTACAGTTTTTTCTGCTGCAACGGTAAAATCCGGCAACACTGTACTTGTCGCAGGGTAATTTGCCGTCTGATATACAGGTGTATTTGTTGTCTCTGACTGAAAAACTTTTTGTTTAGGTCCGAAAGCCCAATTAATTCCGAAAGCACTAATGCCGCCTAACAATGCTACGAGAAAAAGACCTAAAATCTTTTTAGCATTCTTGTTTAATTTTTTGTTTTCTTGTTTCATCTTTTTCTGAATTTTAAAAGATTAAAAATATATTTATTAAGTTTTATATAATATTAAAATTAAGAATCAAATTGTAATCCAAAATAAAAACAGTATTATTAGCTGTCAAATTGACACATATTTAAACGAATAAGCTTTAAAAATGTTACAAAAAAAGATGAAATTTTTTTATATATTGCAAAATTCTTATCTTGCAACAACTTTAATAATTTTATAATGAAGTTTTATAAATTTACCGGAGCCGGAAATGATTTTATACTTTTTAACGATTTGAATAATACTGTTCCGATTTTCTCGGCCAAACAAATTCAATTTTTATGTAACAGACATTTCGGTATCGGAGCTGACGGGATAATGATTTTAAAAAAATCTGATGTGCTTGATTTTGAAATGGATTATTTTAATCCTGACGGCAGCGGAGGAACTATGTGCGGAAACGGCGGCAGATGTATAGTTGCATTCGCTCAAAAACTCGGAATTATAGAAAGACATACAAAATTTATTGCTTCCGACGGTCTTCACGAAGCATTTGTAAGTTATAAAAATATTGTAAAGTTAAAAATGGCTGATGTTGATAATATAAAAAAAACAGGTAAAGATTATTTTTGTAATACCGGAGCTCCGCATCATATTATTTTTACTGAAAACATTGATGATATTAATGTGTATGAAGAGGGCAGAAAAGTCAGATATTCAAAAAGATATAAAGAAAACGGTACAAATGTAAATTTTGTTAAAATTAAAGATAACCATAAGATTAAAATTCGTACATACGAAAGAGGTGTTGAAAATGAAACTTTAGCGTGCGGTACGGGTTCTGTTGCAGCAGCTTTAACTTGTGCCGAAATAAATGAGTTTTGTTCCGGAGAAGTTACGGTACATACTAAGGGCGGAATGTTGAAGGTCAGTTTTATTAAACAAAATGACAGTTATGAAGATATTTGGCTTACGGGTCCTGCTGATTTTGTTTTTGAAGGAGAAATTAATTTATAAAGTAATAAATAAAAAGTAAACGGAAGTATCTGAAAAGAATTGTTTTGTCATACTGAACTTGTTTCAGTTTCTGTTATCAAAATAATTTCCTGTGAATAAGATTCTGAAATAGGGCTTGCTGAAAAGCTCACAGATGCATTAGATTTCAAGTTTCTTGTTTGAAGTCGTATATAAATACTACGAAATAAGAGAAATTTGAAAGATGATGTGCCTGTGAGCAGCTAAAATATTTTACACAAGTGCAAGGAAATAGGGTGAAATAAATTAAAAACCTTGCACTTGTATACGCAAATAGCCTTATAAGTAACTGAAACACAAAATATTAGAATTTTTCAGCAAGCCCGAAATAAATTCAGAATGACTTTTTAGATACTTCCGTTTATTTCGGAATAAAAAATTCAATTATAATTGCGGACCTGCAGAAACAAGTTTTGCAACGTCTTCGTTATCTGTAAAGTATTCAAAGTTTTTAATAAAACGATGTCCTAAATCTTTCGCTGCTGCATCCCAGTCTTCAGGATTTGTCCAAAGATTTCTCGGGTTAAGTAATTTACTGTCAACACCGTTTACTGCCTTCGGAATAGCCAGATTAAAAACAGGAATAGTTTCAAAATCAGCATTATCAAGTGAGCCGTCAAGAATTGCATTAATAATATTTCTTGTCGAAGGCAAGTCAATACGTTTTCCTGTTCCGTATGCACCGCCTATCCATCCGGTATTTACCAAATAAGCCGTAGCTCCGTGCATTTCCATTTTACGAATTAATTCTTCGGCATATTTAGCAGGGTCGAGCAATAAAAATGCAGCACCGAAACAAGCTGAAAATGAAGGAACAGGCTCTTTGATACCTCTTTCGGTTCCGGCAACTTTCGCTGTATATCCGCTGATAAAATGATATTTAGTTTGATTGGGTGTTAATTTTGATACCGGAGGTAATACGCCGAATGCATCAGCCGTAAGGAAGATAACTTTTTTAGCATGTCCTGCTTTTGAAACCGGTTTTACAATATTTTCAATATGATAAATAGGATAAGAAACACGAGTATTTTGAGTTTTTGAGGTATCTGAGAAATCAATATCACCGTTTTCTTTAATAACAACATTTTCTAAAAGAGCATCTCTTTTTATTGCATTGTATATATCGGGTTCTTTTTCAGGATCTAAATCAATAGTTTTTGCATAACAACCACCTTCAAAATTAAAAATACCGTCATCATCCCATCCGTGTTCGTCGTCGCCTATTAATGCTCTGTTCGGGTCTGCCGATAAAGTTGTTTTTCCTGTTCCGGATAAACCGAAAAAGATAGCTGTATCGCCGTCTTTACCCACATTTGCGGAACAGTGCATTGCTGCAATTCCTTTTAAGGGAAGAAGATAATTCATAATAGAAAAGAATCCTTTTTTAATTTCGCCTCCGTACCAGGTTCCGCCGACACATGCCATTTTTTCTTTTAAATTAAAGGCTGCATAAACTTCACTGTGCAAACCGTGTTCTTTCCATTTAGGGTTGCTTGTTTTTGCTGCATTGAGCATAACATAATCAGGTTCAAAGTTTGCTAATTCATCTTCCGTCGGTCTTACAAAAATATTTTTTACAAAATGTGCCATCCAAGCTACTTCTGTGATAATACGAATTTTAATTCTGGTATTTTCATTTGCTCCGGCATAGCCGTCTTGTACGTATAATTTTTTTCCGGAAAGTTGTTTTGCACTTGTTTCTAATAAGTCTTTCCAAATTTCTTCACTGATAGGTTTGTTATCGGAAGCAGGTCTGTGTTCGTTTCTCCACCAAATATTATTTTCGGAAGTTTTTTCTTTAACAATATATTTATCTTTAGGAGAACGACCTGTAAAAATTCCGGTATCAACCGAAACCGCACCGAGATTTGTTAAATATC
>JAJRUH010000004.1 GCA_024277895.1 Bacteroidota bacterium
ATTATCTGATGAACAGTTGCTTCAATATCGCTGGTATCGGTATTAGTCATTGACTGAATTCTCACGGGTTCATCTTTACCCGACGGAATATTCCCGATTAATACTTTGTGTGTTTTATTTCTTTTATATTTCAGATAATTATGTTTAAACATTTTCGGTATATTTTTAAAAAGCAAAAACTTAAATTTAAGATTGTAAACTTTTAAGTTTCTAAACTTTTAACTTAATTTGCAAATATATTATAATATTAATTTTATAATAGGGTTTTACTTATTAAAGAATACAATGTCATTAAAAGCAGAAAACATAACAAAGAAATACGGCAGTCAAAAAGCACTCGACAATGTCAGTTTTGATATAAAAACCGGAGAAATTGTAGGTTTTTTAGGTCCCAACGGTGCCGGAAAATCAACAATGATGAAAATTATTACCGGATTTATTCCTCAAAACAGCGGTGATATTTTTGTAAATGAATTAAATATAAGAGATTATATCACAGAAGTGAAAAAGCAAATCGGTTATTTGCCGGAACACAATCCTTTATATTATGATATGTACGTGAAAGAATATTTGAATTTTGTTGCAAAATTGTATTCTGTTAAAGATTATAAAAAAGAAGTTGATATTATTATTGAAAAAACCGGTTTAACAGCGGAAAGAAATAAAAAAATAGGTGCTTTATCGAAAGGCTACAGACAAAGAACCGGGCTTGCGGCAGCATTAATTCACAATCCTGAAGTTTTAATTTTAGACGAACCCACCACAGGACTTGACCCGAATCAAATTATTGAAATACGAAATTTGATAAAAGAAGTCGGTAAGGAAAAGACTGTGATGCTCTCAACACATATTATGCAGGAAGTTGAAGCAATATGTAATCGTGTGATAATTATCAACAAAGGACAAGTAATTGCCGATAAACCTGTCGGGCAACTTACGAAACTTACTCAAAGCAAAAAACAATCGGTATTAATGGAATTTGCCGAGAATCTTAAAATTGATTTCTTTAATTCATTACAAAAGAATATTTCTGTATCTAATTCTGAAGCCGGAATATTTATTTTTGACAGTAACAGTGAAGATGATATTCGACCGGAATTATATCGTTTTGCAGTAAATCAAAAACTCACCATTCTTACTATGCACCAAAAAGAAGAAAGCATGGAAGATATTTTCAGAAGTTTAACGCAATAAAAAGTACTATATAAAATTAAGACAAATATTTTAATAGACCTTAACATAACTAAATAAAACAATTATTTTGTCTCCGTTTAATAAAAAAGAGGCTTATCTTTTTTTAGACAGCCTCAATATTAATATGCAACAGTTTTTATTTAGGCCAAGTATATGTCCACGGATAATTTAACGGGGTTCCTATATATCCTCTGGGTCTGTGACGCCTCCAGCCACACCCCCAGGTGCTGTGACAATTCAAATAGCAATACGCTGTATTGGTAGCTGTAAAATAAAAAGCATTGGATTGACTAGATAAACCCACATCATTATCAGCTTTAGATCCTGAGCCGTAAACAAAATTTATAAGTCCACGTTCTCCCGCATCATAGGCATTATGCACGTCATGACAGAGAATACACGGAGAGTCTTCCCCATCAACATGTGTGTCATGTCTGTCATCAAATGCATTTGTTCCGTATGTAGGGTTATTTTTATCAATCATTTCTTTATTATGACAGTCCCAACACAACTGATAGTCTCCGTTATCATTATTGTCCCATGGATTACAAGAATTTGTCGCAGAACTTCCGCTTTTATCGTATTTACCCTTTATCATTGTATAAATTCCGGTATAGGTATCTTCCGGTGTCCCGTCTGCACCGTGGTGTTGATGACAAGCCAAACAATCTTCCGATGTTCCGACAAAATTTGTTTCGCCTATATTAATGACCTGATCGTGTCTTGAATTTACATATGCCGATTTATTCCAACCTGTTCCGTAAGAATTAGAAGGAAATGTTATTCCGGCAGGAGGAGCTCCGTCATGACAACGCAGACAAAAATCCCGGGTTCCGTTTGCACCGTTATTGATGGGCATCAATACCTGTTGATTATCCGGGTCGCTGACCGGATTTGCTGCAGTATTTTGATGCGGATTATGGCAACTAACACATTCCAATCCGGAATTTGTTCCTAATTCAGGAACTTCGTCCACCTGATGAGTATGTGTTCTGTTGAATTCAGACTCAATATCTGTAGTTGCTGCACCGGCGGCACTGTGACATCTTTCGCAAAACTCTTCTTCGTCATTCATAGGGTCGGGTGAAGCATCTGCCGTATAATCAAACGGACCCAATAAATTCTTCTTATTTGAACCGTGTCCGTTATCATGACAATCAAGACACGTATAAGGACTTGATTTATGAGAAGAACTTGTCCATAATGTTTTATCGATAACCGGCACATTAACACCGTCACTAAAAGGAGTAGTGTTTCCGTTTCTGCCGTCAGCATCGTGGCAATTTAAACAGAAATCTTCAACACTTGCCTTGTTTGCAGGATTGTAAGTAATGATATTCAAATATCCTTGATCCGGGTCGAAAAGTTTAACTTCTCCGTTTTTGTGATCTCCCATGTAATGACATTTTAAGCAATCGCTGACATTAGGAATACTTCCGACTACGTGATGAGAAGATCTTTTAAAGTCACCGCCTGTGCCGGTACCGTCTCCGTTGCTGTCAACAATTTGTCTTCTTCCGCCTGCGGGTCCCACTCCCGCCTTATCCTGTATTGTGTTATGGCAATCAAAACAATTTGACTGTGCATAAAAAGCATTATTATGCGGATGACAAGATATACACGATTGCGATGCAGGGACATGTCTTGCATCAGATGTTCCGCCTGACGTATTTGTATAGTGGTCTGTTAAAGTATGACATACTTCACAAACACCGTCAAAAGTACCGGTAGCATCACCAAAGTTATTCGGGCTTGTATCTGCCGTAAAAACAACTGTTTTATCTCCGCTGTTTGGTGTGGTAATTATATCTCTGACCAAATAAATATTGTTAGAGTTATTTTGATGGGCGGAGTGACATGTAACACATGTCATTCCTTCATGGTCGAGAGATGTTCCGAAGTTTTTATAAATATGGCAAGACGAACATAGTGTCGCATCGTTTGTTTTTCTTAAAATATTTCCGTCATTCGTAGGTGCATAGTGCATTTGGTGGCAACTTGAACATTCAACGTTTGAGCCTACAGTTTGTATCGGAGCCAAGGGGACTGACAAGAATCGAGAGTCTGTCGAATTATATAAAACTCCGACCGGATGGCTTCCTCTGTTATTAACATTATCATCGGCGTATCTTCCTAAATTTCTTGCGGAATGGCAGTCTTTACACATCGCATCACCGGTATTATCTGCTCTTAAAAACGGAATATATGTTTGAGAATGCTGATTATGACATGTGGAGCAAATTATCGTGTCATTAATTACACGTTTCAACATTTCGGAGTTTGTGGTAAGATTTGCTGCGTATAAGGCATTAACAGCCGGCACATCCCATGCATGAGAATTGCCGGAAATCCCGGGTTGAGCTTTATTGGAATCGGAAAAAGGTTTTGCACTTGCCGACCCTGCCGGATTATGGCAACTCATACATAAGTTTGCGTTTCCGTTAACAGAAGTTAAGGTAAGTCCCGGACTTGTATGTATTATATGACAAGAATTACAGGTGAAATTATGAGGAGCATCCGATTTCGGTTTTATACTGGTATTAAATATATTGCTTAACATATAATTATTCTGAGATGCCAATGCAACCAATATAAATCCGAAAAGAATAATTGATATCGCTAATATTTTTTTTGTTTTATTTTTTGATAAAATTTTCATTTGATTTGATTTTATTCCTTCTTATTATTTCTGATTTTGAATAACTAATTTAAAGGTTTTTATATAACTTGAAGATTTTACTTTTAAAATATAAATGCCGTCGGGAATATTTATTATATTTATTGTTTTGTGTTTTACTTCCGGTTTATATTTTTCGGAATAAATAAGTTTACCGCTTACGGAAAATATTTCAATAATAACATCTGTTCCCGTATTTTTATTAATGTCTAAATAAAAATTTCCGTTCGACGGATTCGGGTAGAGTTTAATATTTTGTTCTTTATAAAAATCCTTTTCCGCAACAGCAGGTGTACTCACTATATTTAAACTTTTAACAGCGGTATTTTCTCCGCAAAACGAATTTGCAGATTTCAAATCTACGTTATAATTTCCGGGAAACATATAGGTATGCACCGGATTTTCTTTAAAGCTTTGGGTTCCGTCGCCGAAATTCCAAATATATGACTCCGAGTTCTCAGATCGGTTAATAAATTCAACTGTAAATTCGTTAATTGCGACATCAAAGTCTGAAACAGGTTTAGGATACTCTGTTAAGGTAATATGCTTTATAAAATTGTTTGAAGAACAATAAGCGTCTGTTACTTTATTTATTCTATACTTACCGCCGTTTTTAGCATACAAATAATAAAGAGAGTCGTAAGTTTCTATGTTTTCTTTTATTATATCGGACGTAAATGCAAATGTCCACGGAGGAGTTCCTTCTAAGTCAAACCTTATTTTAGCGGAATCACCTTTACAGAAAGAAGTTGTTTGTGCGGAAATATCAACATTCGGCATATTATCATATTTCTTAATAACGGCACTTCCAGTAAAGCAATATCCCTGATTCTTTGCATCGGTTAAACTTGCAATTTCATAAATACCCGGATCTGATACTGTTAATATATAGGGGTTACTTGCCGTTGTTATTTCTACCAGGTTTGTATTGTCAATAGTATAGGTAAATGTCCATGGCGATGTTCCGGTAAATCTGATGTTTATTTCTGCATTATCTCCGGGACACAGAATTTTATCGGAGTTCATCATATTTGAAGAAGGAAGAGAGTCTGACATTTTGAAAACTTCAACGGAACCGTTATTCATTGAACTCACAAATATTTCTTCTTTTGAATTAAATGCTATATCTAAAGGTATATCTAATTCTCCGGGATTTTTGCCGTACTTGCCGAATTTAGTTATAAAGTTAAAATTTTCGTCAAAAACACTTATTTGTCCTAAATATGTGTCGCAAACATAGATGTTATTGCATTTTCCTATTGTTATTCCCTGGATCCTGTAAAATTCACCGTCTCCGTTACCGTACTTGCCGAAATTTTCAATGAAATCACCGTTCAAACTAAAAACTGAAACTCGGCATACGGGAGTAAATCCGTTTCCTATTCCGCCGTGTTCTCCTACTAAAATTCTTTTGTTTTTACCGTCATATTTTACCGTTGAGGGAAATATTAATTTACCTTGTCCGATAATATTTTTCAATTTTCCGGATTTATCTGTTACAAATATTTGTTGTAGCCGGCTGTCGGCAATATATAAGTCTCCGTTCGGGCTCATATCCATATATGCAGGAAATTGGCATTTATTAAAAAACACCGAAGTTTGTCCGTTTTTAGTTATTCTGTATATCAATCCGGTATTTTTATCGCCGGTATAAATGTCTCCTTTTTCGTCAACAACAACAGACAGCGGCGAAAAATTAAGGGTTATTTTTTTTTCAAAATTTCCTGAAGCGTCATATTTAATAATACAGTTATTTTCGCTTTCCGAAACATAAAGATTATCAAACTTATCAGAATACAATCTTACCGGAGTTATTAATTCCGTATTCAATTGTTTTAAATAATTAATACCTTCAAAATTATTTTGTGCAGAAACATATCTTACAAAAAAATAATTTATGAATAACAACATTGTTAACAGAAACACAATTTTTGCGAAGTAAGTTTTCATATTTTTGCTAAGTTGATTAAATTTATTATATCTTAGTATAGCATTTTATTACAGAAACAACAAAATATACGCCATTTAAAACCTTTTTCTAATACTTATTTTTGTGTATTTTACGGTTCTTAATTTTTTAAATAAATTATTTTCGGTGTTTTTTTAAGCGTTTCTGTTATGACAAATAAGATAAATAAAAACGCCCGGCAGGTACTTCTACAAAGATACGACATAAAAATCAAAAATAAAATGTTTTCAAACATTATTCTGTATCAACCTTTGAATTATTTCGAATTTTTATTTTAAAAAAATAAAACGAGAAACGAATTTTTAGGGTTATGACCAGTAACCCTCGATCATTTCACCCCCTCACTTTGCTGTTTATTGTATTTATTTTGAAAGGTTAGGCTGAGTATAATTCCCCCAAAAATTAAGACAACAATTTAAGTTATAATTATTAATTAAATTTGTTGCATTATGAATAAGCGAAGAAATTTTACCGCAAAATTTAAAACTAAAGTAGTTTTAGAAGCATTATCAGAACGTCAAACGATAACAGAACCGGCACAAAAACACAAATTGCACCCAAATCAAATAAGTAAGTGGAAGCAAGAGTTTTTATCAGGAGTAGAAATTGTTTTTAAAAAATGGTCAAAAAGAGAAAAGTCAGGTGATGCAGAAACAGACAGATTGTATAAAATCATCGGAGAACAGAAAGTTGATATTGATTTTTTAAATAAAGCCTTGTCATAAACAAAAGCACTCAGGACCATTTTAAATTGACAGATAAAAGACAAAAGATGAGTATGTCAAGGCAATGTAAATTGCTGAATATAAACAGGACATCAATTTATTATCAACCAAAAGGAGAAAGCAAATTGAATAAAGAGTTGAAGATTTTAATAGCACTATCCTAAAAACTGTGTAAAGTTGATTTCCCTCTTTCCTTCATTTTACGTAAAATGAAGGAAAGAGGGAAAATTATTATATTTATCAACTAAAACACAGAATTATGACAAAAGAAGAATTATTAAACA
>JAJRUH010000105.1 GCA_024277895.1 Bacteroidota bacterium
AGTATTTATATACGACTTCAAACGAAAAACTTGAAATCTAATGCACCTGTGAGCTTTTCAGCAGACCCTATTTAATATTCAAAAAATTATAAAAAACCCGAAGCATTTATACTTCGGGTTTTTTGTGGTTTCAAGATGTTTTAACCAGCTTAGAAATTAAGATTTTATTAATTTTTCAATGACTTCCGAAATATCCTCAAATATATCTTCAATTTTACCCTCACCCATAATTTCATAAAGTTTTCCTTTTTTTCGGAAATATTCACCGACGGGAGCAGTTTGATCAATATAAGTTTTAATACGTTCTTCAATAATATCAGGTGTATCATCAATTCTGTTACCTTGCTTTGCTCTTTCTAAAAGTCGTTTTACAAGTTCATTTTTTCTGACGTTAAGGGCAAACATCGCAGAAACTTCATAATTGCGGTCTTTTAATATTTTTTCCAATCCTTTTGCTTGGTCAACAGTTCGAGGAAAACCGTCGAGAACAACTCCTTTTGTCCCTTTATTTGCATCAAGTTCCTTTGCAACCATTCCGAGAATAATGTCATCAGGAACCAAGCCGCCTTTATTCATATAATTTTTTGCCAGTTGACCGAGTTTAGAGTTTGTTTCGAGTTCTTTCCTGAGTAAATCTCCTGTTGATAAATGAACAAGATTATATTTTTCAATAATTTTTTTTGATTGAGTTCCTTTTCCTGCCCCGGGAGGTCCGTAAAGTAAGAAATATTTAACATTAGCAATTGCTTTGCTCGGTATTTTTCCGTGAGTATAAATTGCTGTTAAGTTTCTTCCGTAACCGTTATAATCTAAGCCGTATCCGACAATGAAATCATTCGGAATTTCCATGCCGATGTAATCAATCATATAATTTTTCATGAATGCATCCGGTTTTAAAAGTAAAGTAGCAATACGAATTTCAGCAGGATTCAAATCTTTAATTTGATCAACTATTTTCTCCATAGTGATACCGGAATCAATAATATCTTCCAATATTACAACTGTTTTACCTGTTAAATCTTCATTTAATCCTATTAATTTTTTAACGTTTCCGGTAGATGCAGTTCCTTCATAAGAAGCAAATTTTATAAAAGAAATGGCAGCATCAAATTCAATACGTTTGAATAAATCTGCAGCAAACATAAAAGCACCGTTCAATATTGCTATAAAAACAACATCTTTATGGAGTAATTGTGCATTAATTTCATCAGCAATGTTTTGTACTGCATCCTGAATTTTCTTTGTCGGAATAGTTAATTCAAATTCCTTATCAAGCAATTTTATCGTCATAATATTGAAAGTTTCTGTAAAAAATTACAAATTTAAAAAAAATAAGGTTTAAATTATTTAAAAGATGCAAATTTTGTTTTAGTTCCTGAACTTTAAAAAATATTTAAAAATATTACATAACATAAAAAGAAAATGTTTTTCTTTGTATAAATTGCTTAAAATATTAGAATATGAAGAAGTTAAATTTGATTTTTATAATTTTGTTTTTTTATCATTGTTCAACAGCCCAATATGAGACTGAGGCGGGTGCACGGCAAGGCGGAATGTCCGGTTCGGGAGTTATTATATCAGATATTTGGTCAAGTTATCATAATCAAGCCGGATTAGCCGATTTAAGCGGTTTATCTGCAGGTTTGTATTATTCAAATATTTTTAATATGTCCGATTTAAAAGATATTGCTTTTGCTGTTTCCATGCCGACAGAAAAATACGGCAGTGCAGGTTTTAATTATTCTTACAACGGGAGTGAGTTTTCAAATTTCAGTAAATTCGGATTGGCATACGCAAAAAGATTGGGTAAAAGAATTACGGCCGGTATCCAAATAGATTATTTGCGATTTGCTCAGTTGAATTACGGAAATACGGGTACGGCAGTCGGTGAAATAGGTTTTATTGCAGAAC
Organism: Bacteroidota bacterium; assembly: GCA_024277895.1. Taxonomy (GTDB): domain Bacteria; phylum Bacteroidota; class Bacteroidia; order Bacteroidales; family JAADGE01; genus JAADGE01. The sequence goes on from JAJRUH010000105.1 coordinate 1,912, forward strand.
CGATTGAAAATTTTTATTTGGGAGCACATGTATTTAATCCTTGGCGTGCAAAATTCAGCGGAACTGATGATTATTTAAATTCAATATTAAGAATTGGTGCGGGATATTATTTTTCTGAGAAAGTAATTGTTACTATTGAAACAGAAAAAGATATTGATAAACCGATTGTTTTTCGTGCAGGAACAGAATATAATGTTATTCCGGGTTTGTATTTAAGAGCCGGAATTAATCTGAATCCGGTAAAATACAGTTTCGGATTGGGATATAAATATAAAGGTGTTACATTGGATGTTGCCTATATCAATCATAATATTTTGGGTTATTATATGCAGTTCGGATTTGGATATACTTTAGCATCGAAACAAGAAGTTAAAGGCGACAAAGAATAAAATTTATTTTTCATCCCTGCTTTATTTTATTTCCTTGTTTTAATCAGTCTTTTTGAACTGTATTATTGATTAGGGTATTTCAGGAAATGCGGACAATTTATTTCGCCGAAAATACAAAAGAGATGTGCAGCTGAGCAGCAAAAATTTGCTAGTTTTATCAAAATAAGTGCAAGGGTTTCAATATGTTTCATTCAAAAACCTTGCACTTTATCACAAAAATACAAATATAAAGTGTTGAACTACAATATATTTAGCGTTTTTCAGCAAGCCCTATATAATAGTTTTATATACAGCGAAATATGTTCAACTATTTCAAATGTAACAAACTTGTACCTTGCAAAACTTTTCATTTTGTTTAGCGTAATATTTTGTTAAAAAATTACAAAAAATATTGTCAGTCTTGATTTTTGCTTAAAAACGGGGTAATTTTGATCTGTAAACGTTTGTGTTTTATTGATAATAATGGCTATATTGTTTGCTGAATGTTCCTGATTAATGAGAAATTATAGTTTTGTTTCTTGTCCATTATCTTGTCTGATTATTAATAATGCAATTTATTATTTTTTGCAAATACAGAATGACATTTTGAATACTTTTTAGACAAGCTCGTATTTTCCGGCGAGTTTTACGTTATTTTTTATTGTCTAAATTTTTCAACATTACTTTAACTGCTTTTTCCAACTGCTGATCTCTGTTCTTTATCATAATATCATAATCGTTACGCACTTTGTAATCAGGTTCTAATTGCTTATTTTCCAAAAAATCACCGGTCATATCAATAGACCCTACTTCAGGAATTCCGAAATATAAACTTTTGTCTTGTAAAGTTTCCCACCAAACAGCTGTCATCGTTCCGGGAACAGGCATGCCTACAGATTTACCTATTTTAAGTGTCGTATAAACATAAGGAAAGCCGTAACCGTCAGAATAGTTGCCTTCGGACATCAGTAAAATTGACGGTTTTATCCATTTTCCCAATGGGTCATATCCGAATTTATGTCCTCGCGGACTGAAAGTAATGTATTTTTTTCCGCTTAAAAGTGTTGCCAAATCATCGTGCAGCCATCCTCCGTGATTATATCTGGTATCAATAATAATTGCCTCTTTATGGAATTCTTTTCCGAGTAAATCCGAATATACTTTTCTGAAACTTCGACTGTCCATACCTCTCACATGTACATAACCCAATCGGCCTCCGGAGAGCTTGTCAACTTCGGCTCTGCGATTTTTTACCCAACGCTCATAAAGTAAATCCTTCTCTTTACGCAAAGAAATTGTCTGAACTCTTTCAATATAAGTTTTATTGTTTTTAGTATCTTTTATTTTCAATAACACATCTTTTCCTGCTTTGTGATTTAGCAGTTTAAAATAGCTTTGATTATCTTTAATCGGATGATTATCTATTTCTTCGATTATAAATCCGGGTTTAATTTTATGCTTGGTTCTTAATATCGGACTTTTATCAATAACTTCCTGAATTTTAATACCTTGCCCTGTATAGTTTATATCATAAATAATTCCGAGCGAAGCTGTTTTATCCCCTGTTTTATCGTTGTGTCGATAACCGCTGCCGGTATGCGAAGCATTTAATTCGCCGAGCATTTCGCTTAACATTTCTGCAAAATCGTAATTGTTATTTATGTAGGGTAAAAATTTCTTATAAACAGTTTTGTAATATGCCCAATTAACACCCTGCATATTCTTTTTATAAAACTTTTTATACTCTTCTCGCCAAACGTGTTCGAACATATAGGCACGTTCGGCACTTTTATTTAAATAATATTCTGCTTTAAAAGAAATTGGTTTTTTAGAAAAATCAGAAGTTTTAATCTTCAGCATTCTGCCGCCTGAAAACAAAAATAAATTTTTACCGTCTTTATCTATTTGTAAATTACCTCCGTAACCTGAAAGTTTAACCGCTAATTTTGTTTGATGCCTACGCAAATCATTTTCCCATAAATCAAAACCTTTTTCAAAACGGGTCAAATAGTACAATTTATTTCCGTCGGGAGATAAAACCATATCCGAAATTGACGAAGAGTTAATGGTTAAACGTGCAATTCTATCTTCCAAACCGTTTTTTTCAATAATTACCGAGGCAACTGTTTTGTTTGAATCTTTTTTTGCTTTACTGTCGTTCTTCTTTTTCGATTTCTTGTTTTCGGAATCTTTTTTCTTATTTTTTTCTTTCAGAAATTTATACTCTTCTTCCGACAATCTAAATTTATCGTAAGCATCTTCGGTAAAAAACATAGCATACACATCGCGGTAAGAACCCCAACTTCCGTGACTTCGATATCCGTTTCTGTCTGACTCCCAAATCATTCCCTTTCCTTTCAAAACCCATTTAGGATTGGTGTCGGAATAGCCGCTTTGGGTTAAATTTTCCGGCTGCCCGGTTCCGTCAGCTTTTACCAAACCGATATCATTAGAAAATAAGGTATTCGGAGAGTAACTTACCAAAAAATATTTGCCGTCGGGAGACCATTTATAATCTTGGTCACCGTCGGAATAAGAGTAATTATAGTTTCCGTTCAAAACCGTACGAACAGCTTTTGTTTTCAAATTCAGAACACGCAAAGTGGTGCGTTCTTCCAGAAATGCGACTTCTTTACCATCGGGAGAATATGTAGGCTGAAATTCTTCTTTTTCGGAAGTTAAAAGCGGTTCTTCTTTCAACTCTGTTGCAAAAATGAAATTATTTTCATCTTTTTTAACAATTTTTGTTTGGTAAACATCCCAACTGTTATTGCGTTCCGAAGCGTATAAAATTGATCTTCCGTCAGGGCTGAAACTAACTGAACGTTCTTGCCCCGGAGTATATGTAATTTGCTTGGTGGTAGCGTAATCCGTTGAAGTTACGAAAATATTACCCCTAACAATAAAGGCAACTTCTTTACCGTCCGGAGAAACTTCAAATTCAGTTGCACCTGAAGTTGCAAGAGTATATTCTTCCGGTTTTTCTTTCATATCGGAAAAAACAGTAATATTAAGTTTTTTAGCTTTCTGTCCTTTTTTTATTACATAAATTTCTCCGTCGTAACCAAAACATAAATCATCTTGATTTGAAACCGTTAAAAATCGCACCGGATTTTTTTCAAAATGTGTTATTTGTGTTATATTTTTCGGATTTGAGTATTCAAGTTTACATACATTAAATGTATTATTAAATTGTTCGCTTATGTAATAAACATATTTTCCGTCAGAAGAAAAAGACGGTAATCTATCCTCACCTTTATAACTTGTCAGTTTAGAATGTTTTCCGGTTTTTACATCATAAACCCATATATCTCTGGTTATTGAAGATGTATGATGCTTTCGCCAATAATTTTCAGGACCTTTAACATCCTGATAAATGATTTTGGTTTTATCTTTTGAATATTTTGCTTCTTCTGCCGGTGTTGATAAAATTTGTGTTATCTTACCTCCGTTTGTCGAAACTTCATACAATTCACTCAGGTACGACCTCGGAAAACTTACATTATCAGGAGGGTCAGTAATTGTTGCTTTAAATAATATTTTTGAACCGTCGGGAGTAAAAGAACTCGGGATTTCTTTTCCGGAATAATAGGTCAAACGTTTCGGAATACCGCCGTTAATTGAGACCGTATATATATCAAAATCACCATACCTGTCTGATGCAAAGGCTATTGATTTACTGTCGGGCGACCAAATAGGTTTAAAATCATAAGCTTCATTTTGAGTTACGGCACTTGCCGTTCCGCCGTCAACAGAAACTTTATAAATATCACCTTTATAACAAAAAGCAATTGTTTTTCCGTCGGGAGATATTGCAGAATAACGCAACCATAGAGGGTTTGTTTGTGCTGCTAAAAAAAGTAATGAAAATGAAAATACAGTTAATAATAATATTTTTTTCATTTGTATGAAATTTATTTTTTAATGTAAAAAACAAATATTAAAAAAATATTCCGTTTTTACTAAAAATATCTATATTTGGATTATAATAAATGCTTAACGTCAATTAATATCGTATAAATGAAAAAAAATTTAATCACAACTTTATGGGTTACCGCAAGTATCTGGATTATTTTTATTTTAAATAAAATTTTCTTTTTTGTAGATTTTAATCAGTTCGGAATAAGACCGAGAACTGTAAACGGTTTACTCGGAATTATTTTTTCGCCGTTTTTGCATTTGAATTGGGTCCATTTAATTTCAAATACCATTCCGCTTTTAATTTTAACTTTTGTTGTACTGCAATTTTACAATAAACTTTATGTCAGGGTAAGTATTTTCTCTATAATTGTAGGAGGATTTGCCGTATGGCTTTTCGGAAGAAGTGAAACTAACCATATAGGTGCCAGCGGTTTAATTTTTGCTTATATCGGGTTTTTATTTTTCAGCGGAATATTCAGAAGAAGTGTAAAATCAATTATTATTGCTGTAATAATAATTATACTGTATGGCGGTGCATTGCTTCAAGGTATTATTCCGGGACAAGAAGGTATTTCGTGGGAAGGGCATTTATTCGGAGCAATTGCCGGAGCACTTGCGGCTTGGATTTACAGGAAAAAATATAAAAATACTGATAAAATTAAATTAGTTTAAATAACTTGAATTCGAGATATGGTTTGCAATCCGGAAAGCTTAACCAAGTATAAAATTTAACTTTTCTGCACTTTTCCGAAATTTATAATCAAACTGTTAATGAGAATATGACAGTTTCGATAAAATGATGATTTGTACACACTTAAAAAAGGAACGGATTTAAATAACCTTCCTGTACAAAGACTTGTATTTACAGGAGTCTTATTTTACTTTCTCAATACTTATTCCTACGGACGAAATTCTCGGCAAATCATTTTCTCGCATTCCATGTTGAATTTTAAAAGTATAGATTCCTTTTTCCGGAAAACGAATATTGGCTTTGTACAGAAATTTATTACTTATTAAATGTTTGTGTTTTTTTCCGTACCATTTCCCGTTTTGATCAGTTAAATAAAATTCTGCCAAATCCCTTAATCCATTTCCTGACGGAGACTTTGAATTAATAATCAACCATAAATTATTAGTTAAATAATTATCTTTAACTTTAATTGTTATATAAATATTATAATGATTTAATGTATCGGGAACGTTGATATTAAAAACAAGTGTGTCATTTGTTTGCCATATATTTTCGGGTATTTTAAGCGTATTTTTATACAATACGTTATTTTTACAAGAATTTAAAAAAGATAGTATAAACAAACTGCCGATAATAAAAAGTATTGTTTTATTTTTCATCTTTTTTATTGTTATTTCTTTTAGTATTTTTACTGAAAGAATGTTTGTTATTCGAGTGATAGTTATTTCGTTTTTTTCTTCGTTTTTTAGTTTTTTTATCAAAACGCGTAATGCTTTCCTGTCCTGCAAGATCCTTATAACCTTTAATTTGCTGAGAAGTAAACCCTTCTTCTTTTAAATTCTCGGGTTTTTCTCCGTTTTTATTCATTTCAATAATATCAAAAACACGTGAAGTTTGAACCGAAATTACAGATTCATGATTATCAGATTTTATCGAATACCAAATTAGTTTTTTATACACATCAATTTTAATATATCTTGCAATGCCGTTTTGTGTACGGAGGTTAATTTTCGGAGGAAATGCGGCAATCGCATCTTTGTAACTTGCTTTTTCAAAATTAAGGCAACATTTGAGTTTTCCGCATTGTCCCGCAAGTTTTTGAGGATTCATTGAAAGCTGCTGTTCTCTTGCTGTATCTGTAGTTACGGAATTAAAATCATTCATCCAGGACGAACAACATAATTCTCTTCCGCAAGAGCCGATACCTCCGATTCTGCCGGCTTCTTGTCTGGCTCCGATTTGTTTCATTTCAATTCGAATACGGAATTCATCTGCCAAAATTCTGATTAATTCACGAAAATCAACACGTTTATCGGCTATATAATAAAAAATAGCTTTGGTTCCGTCACCCTGAAATTCCACATCTCCGATTTTCATACTCAAGTTTAAGCGTTTTGCTATTCGTCTTGCTTTAAGCATAACATCATGTTCCCGAGCTGTAGCAGCCTCCCATTTTTCAATATCTGCAGGTTTAACTTTTCTGTAAACTATTTTAAAATTATCATCCGGGCGAAAACCTTTTCGCTTCATTTGCTCACGTACAAGTTCCCCTGCGAGAGAAACTGTTCCGATGTCATGCCCCGGAGATGCTTCTACGGCAACCATATCGCCTTCGGTAAGTATAAGTTGATTTACGTTTTTATAAAATTCTTTTCTTGTGTTCTTAAAGCGAACTTCAATTATATCGGGAGTATTTGCAGTTTTAGGAAAATTTCTTAAATCATTAAAAACATTTAATTTGTTGCAACTGTGGGGGTTACAGTACTTTCCGTCTTTCACTGCCTGCGAGGCACATCCTCTTAATGTATAATCTTCTTCTGTTTTCATTTCTACTGTTTTTTATAACAGTAAAAAAAGTATGCGTTCCTTTATAATTATTATGTATCTATTTAATAAGCTCTGTTAATTTTGTATGTTTTTAATATTAAATAAATTATATTATTTGTTAATTTGAAATTTTGGAACAACCAACTTTTTACTGTGGTTTGACTTTTAACAATCGTGCTGTTTTCAGAGCAAGATCCAAAAATATAAGTTTTCCGTTGCCGTTTCTTTCAATGTGATTATAAGCTTCGTTAAACTCATTTGTTAATTGTACTATATTGGTTTTATGTATAAATTTATTAAATTTAATTGAAAAATTTTCTTCTTTATTCGTCAAAAATATAATTTTATTTTGATTTTTCGGGCTGATATTTAATATTAAATTTTCTCTTAATAATTTTAAAGCGTATTTCAGAAAATCTTTTTGCACCTCTCTGCCTGATTTTGCTAACTCTTCAGCCCATTGTGTAAGTTCCGGAATTTTAACACTGTATGCGTGACGCATAAAAAATGCAAAGCGATTAAAATTCTCATTTTCAGAAAACCCCTCAATATTTTGAATCACTTCTTCGGCTTTTAAAAAATTCCCGTCAGAAATTCTTACAATTTCTTTTATTTTTTCATCGGCAAAATTATACCTTTCTTTAATACTTTCATACATTATATGTTCGCCGATTTTCGGAATTTTAATCAGCTGTGTACGTGAAAGTATTGTTTTTATAATATTTTCGGTATCTCCCGCCACTAAAATAAAAACAGTTTTCGGGGGAGGCTCTTCAAGCATTTTAAGTAATTTATTAGATGCAGAAATATTCATTTTTTCGGGCATCCAAATAATCATAACCTTATAATCCGATTCGTATGATTTCAGATTTAACTTTTTAATTATTTCTTCACTTTCCTGAGCAAAAATTCCGGCTTGCTGATTTTCGGTTCCCATTTTTTTCAGCCATTTTTTTAAGCCGTGATAAGAAGATGAAGAAACAAATTCTCTCCATTCTTTAATAAAATTATCACTTACGGGTTTTGTTGCCGCTTTAAGTTTGACTACCGGAAAAACAAAATGCAAATCAGGATGAATAATTTTTTGATATTTTATACAAGAAGAACAAGTTCCGCAGGAATCATTTTCTGTTTTATTTTTGCAGGAAAGATATTGAGCAAAGGCAATCGCCAAAGAGAGTTTGCCGTTTCCTTCCGGTCCTGCAAATAATAATGCGTGACTAACTCTGTTTTGTTTTACGGAGTTAATCAATTTTTGCTTAATTTCTGTATGTCCGGCAATATCTTTAAAAAACATTTATCTTTGTTTTAAAATTCAAAAGTAATTATTTTACGTATCATCAAAAAAATATAATTTGGAAACATCAAAAGACATTCTTAAATACATTATAAATCACAGTGATAAAGAAGCTTCTGTTTTGTCGGAATTAACGCGCCGTACACATTTAGAAACATTGCATCCGAGAATGTTATCCGGAAATATTCAAGGCAAATTTTTAGAATTTATCAGTAAAATAATTCGTCCCGAAAGGATATTGGAAATAGGAACTTTTACAGGTTATTCTGCAATTTGTTTGGCAAAAGGACTTTCCGAAACCGGATTATTATACACAATTGAAATTAATGACGAAAAAGAAGTAATTATTAATGAATTTATTAAAAAAGCAGGTTTTACAAATAAAATAAAGTTGATTATCGGAAATGCAATTGAAATTATCCCGGAATTAAAAGAAATGTTTGATTTAATTTTTATTGATGCAGATAAACCGAATTATTTAAATTATTATAAAGCAGTTTTGCCCATATTAAAACCGGGAGGATTTATTATTGCCGATAACGTATTATGGAGCGGAAAAGTAATTAAATATATTTCTGAAGACGACAAATCTACTCACGGCATAACTTCTTTTAATGATTATGTACAAAAAGACTTATCTGTTGAAAATATGATACTACCCGTACGAGACGGACTAATGTTAATAAGAAAAAAGACGAAACTTTAACATATTTCTTCTCTCTGATTTTCACAAATTTAAAAAAAATACTATTTTTGAATTCTTATAGTTAATAAAAACAATTAATACTGTATTTTTTTGTATCGTTTAGGTTTACGAAATCGGTTATGGCATTTAAGAAAAAATCAATAATCAGCGGAATAAAGATATTTTTATCAATAATTTTTGTCTTGAGTATTCTGAATTATTTTTTAACAAATTATTTCAACAAAAAAATAATTGATAAAGAGAACAAAGTGATTCTTATTAATAAAAGTTTATTTTTAACAGAACAGATTCTTAATCAATTTAATTCTTCCGAAAATGCTGATTTCGACAAAATAACATCCTCTCTTTCTGATGTAAAATCATTTATTTCAATACTTACAGAAGGCGGAAAATTTAACGGTTTAATAATTACAAATAAAATTTCTCCTGTTGAAAAAGTTTTTTCTCAAACATTTTCTGATATTAAAAAAAGAATAAAAAAGAATAATGAAATATTACAAAAACACTCTGATGCGGATTTGCTTTATTTTGAAAAATACAAAAAGGAATTAGTATCAAACCTAAGTTTCATAATACATAATTTAAACAATACCGAAAATTCATATAAAAAATCAATTCAATCTTTATCAGTCAGAAAAAATATTACTGATATTTTGACACTTTTGTTAATCCTTGTATCTGCGATATTAATTTATTTGAAAATAAAAAAAGACCTTTCCGAAAATATTGAAAACTTACAATTAAATCTTCAAAGTCTGACAAATACTTCCGATATTTCAAAATTTCAAAACAGTGAAGAATTTGCACCGGTTATAAGCGGAATAGAATCTTTTAACATAAAATTTAAAGAAATTTCCGATTTTATTAATAATTTATTATCAGATAATTACAGTGTAAATTTTAAAACTGAAGAACAAAAAGACCCGGTTCAAAAATCACTTACCGACTTAAGAAATAAGCTGAAAGAAAATATTGAAATTAACGATAAAAGACTTGAAGATGAACGCCGAAGACAGTGGTTTGCCGAAGGTCAGGCAAAATTTAACGATATTTTACGCGAAGCAAGTTCCGGAATTGAAAATTTAGCCGAAACAGCATTAATCAATATGGTAAAATTTTTAAACGCAGCTCAAGGCGGTTTTTTTATTGTAAATGATAATGAAACAGCTCCGTTTCTCGAACTTACATCGGCATTTGCTTATGATCGGATAAAGATGCTTACCAAAAGAATTGAATTCGGAGACGGACTTGTCGGGATGTGTGCCGTTGAAAAAAATACTGTTGTTATAACAGATGTTCCGGATGATTATATGCAAATTGAATCCGGCTTAGGAGAAGCAACCCCGACTAATATTCTCATATTTCCTTTAAAAACTGAAGATAACATCCTCGGTGTTGTTGAAATTGCATCTTTCTATGAGTTTAAAAAAACAGAAATTGAATTTATTGAAAATATTGCAGAAGATATTGCTAAAACTTTAGAAACTACAAAAATTACTGACAAAACAGCCGAACTGTTGGAAGAAACTCAGAAAAAATCTCAAGAATTGGCAATGAGGGATACAGAAATGTCCGAAAAAATAAATGAATTAAAAGATGCCCAAAAAGAAACAAAAAGAAGTGAATCGGAAATAAATGCACTAATCTCAGTTATTGATAAGATTTTATTTAAAATTGAACTTACAACAGCCGGAAAAATTAATTCAATTAATAATTTATTCTTAAACAGGCTTGGCTACAGACTGACTGAAATGAGAAATAAAACTTTCTCGGAATTTATAAAAGATAAAAATAAGCAAATTACGGAAGACGTTTTTAACGAAATATCAAAAAACAGTTTTACTCATAAAGAAATAATATTTACAACAAAAGATAATAATGAAATAAAAACAAATTCGTTATTTTCTGCCGTGAGAAATGAAAAAGGCGAAATTATCAGAATTTTGATGCTGGCTGATAATACTTCTTTCAGAGAAGAATTACAAAAGAAAAATGAACTTTTAAAAGAAGAATTAAATGCTAAAATCAGAATTATCAGCGAAAAAGAAAAAGAAATAAACAGCGTTTTTAATAAAATAAAAAAGAATGAACTCATTACCGATGATAAAATTCTGTTATTAAAACAAAGAGAAGACAAAATTCTGCAAAGTTTTGAAACACCCGCAGAAAAAAAATATGCCGAATGGCTTAAAGATATTAAATTTTAAGAATGAGCACAAAACAAACAACTGATATCTTTTCAGGAAATGTAACTATCCGGAAATCTGTGTTGTACGGATTTGCATTAGGTGCTGTTTTCCCCCTTTTTACAGGGTTTTATTTCTTTATTATAAAAAATATTACTTTTAATCTTTCTGAAATCATAAACATTCATTTAAACAATCCGATTATATTTTTTATTGATTTCTTCCCGTTTTTATTAGCCGGATTCTCCTATTTCCTGATTCTCAAATATCAAAAAGAAAGGAAAGACATTTATAATCAATTATTATCAAAAGAAAATTTAATTCAAAAATATTCCGGATACATCAAAAAAATAGGAAGCGGAAATTATTCGGATGTTGAAAATTATTACTTTGAAGACGATTTAGGCCAATCTCTTATCGAAATGAAAGACAATTTAATTTTGAAATCTCAAACCGAAGAAAAACAAAATTGGATTTCGGAAGGGAAAAATATAATTGACGATATCTTAAGAAAACATAATGAAATCAAACCCTTATCCTATGAAATTTTAGTAAAACTTATTGAATATACGGATGCAGTTCAAGGTATATTTTATGTTTTTGATGATGAAATACAAAAATTAAAATCTGTATCATCCTATGCTTACGGAAGAGAAAAATTTCTTAAAACAGAATATAAAATAGGTGAAGGCTTGATAGGACAAGCATCTTATGAAAAATCAGTTCTTTACAGAAAAAATTTACCTGATGAATTTATTACGGTAACTTCAGGAATATTGGGTGAACAAAAACCGAAAGCCCTTGTTGTATTACCTTTATTGGGAGATGAAAAAATACAAGGTGCCGTAGAATTAACATTTTTAAAAAACAATATTAATAATAATTACCTTTTATTATTTGAAGAATTAAGCGAAATTATCGGGCAAACATTATTTAACATTAAAGCAAATACAATAACTAAAAAACTACTGTCCGATTCTCAGAAATTAACCGAAGAACTCAAACGCAATGAAGCAGAATTAAGAGAAAATGCCACACAAATGGAAAAAACGCAAGTTGAACTTAAAAAATACAATATCGAACTTGCACAAAAAATTTCAGAAGTTGAACAAGGGCAAAAAAGACTTCATGCCCTGTTAGAAAATGCCTCTGAAGTTATTACTATTTATGATCAAAAGGGAATTATTCAATATGTCAGTCCGTCGGTAAAAAAAATCTTAGGTTTTGAACCTGAAGAAATGATCGGTGTTAACAGATTCGAAAGAGGAGACAAAATACTTAAAGAAGTTTTTCAATATTTACTGCAAAATCCTAACGAAGCAAGAACCTTTGAATATCAATATACAAATAAAAACAATAAACGCCTTTGGTTAGAAACCGGCGGAAGAAATCTGACAGATAACCCTGCCATTAACGGAATTATATTTAATACTCGAAATATAACCGAACGTAAAGAGGCAGAAACCATTAAAAGACTGAGTAGTGAAATGCAGGCACTTTCTGAAAACAGTCCCGATATGATTATCAGAATTGATACCGACGGAACCATATTTTATGCCAACCCCACAACTCGAAAATTTCTTGGTATTGACCCGAAACTATTAATCGGCAAAACCATTGAAAATGTTGAAATAGAAAAAACAATTCAAGATTTTATCAAATCTTTAACAGCAGAAATAAATTCCGAACAAAAAGAAATTCAAAAAGAAACAATTTTTAAAATCGGTAAATCTAAAAGAATTGTTCAGTTTAATGCAATTCCGGAATTCGGAGAAAACAATATATTAAATACAATTCTTTTTGTCGTTCATGATATTACCGAAAGAAAAGAAATTGAAATTGAAATTGAAAATAAAAATAAAAATATTACTGAAAGCATTAATTATGCTCAACGAATTCAATCTGCAATTATACCGGATTTTGATATTGTAAAAAGATATTTACCGGAATCATTTATGTTTTATCAACCGCGTGATGTCGTAAGCGGCGACTTACCCTGGTTTTATGTTACTGAAGACGAGATTTATATAGCAGCTATTGACTGTACGGGTCATGGTGTTCCCGGAACATTAATTTCATTTATTGCATATTTTTCTTTAAACAGTATTTTAAACAGCAAAGAGAAAAAAACACCGGCAGAAATTCTTGACGCACTTCACATACAAGTCAGACGAACATTAAAACAAGATTCTCCGGATTCAAAAGCACGAGATGGCATGGATATTGCACTCGTAAAAATAAATTATAAAATAAACCAATTAGAATATGCCGGTGCACATCGACCCTTATTTTTTCTGAGAGGCGATAATTTAAGCAGATATAAAGGAGACAGAATGTCTATCGGCGGCAAATCAATTGCCTCAAGAAGCGGAAAAGAAGAAGCTAAATTTACAAATTATAAAATAGATATTGCAAAAAAAGATAAAATATTTATATTTACCGATGGATTACCGGATCAAATCGGCGGTGAAGAAGGCAGAAAATACCAAGCAAGCAGGGTAAGAGATATTATTATTGAAAAAAATAATTTTTCAATGAAAGAATATTATCATTACTTTGTCAATGATTTTGAAAAATGGAAGAAAAATTACAAACAAATTGATGACATATTATTTATAGGTATAGAATTTTAAAAACTTTTATATGACAGAAAATCAAAATATTAATGAAAATTTACATTTTGCTTTCGATTTTTTTAACATCATGAAAAACAGCGATGTTACTTTTGCCTATGAAGGAGAAATAACACATGAAATTACAAAAGCATTCAGTTCATTAGCCGAAAGTCATATCGCTTTAAGAAATGAATCAAACTCCTTGCAAAAAAGAGTTTTTCATGTTATGGTTGAATCTTTACAGAATATCAGTAAACATTCAGCCGAAAGAATAAATCCTGATTCGATTACAAACGGGCAAGGTATTTTTTTAGTAACAAAAAATGACAAAGAATATAACATAACAACAGGAAATGTAGTATTTAAGGAAAATATTCCTGCATTAAAAGAACATATAGAAAAAATTAATTCAGGAAGTAAAAAAATACTGAAAGCACTTTACAAAGAAAAAATTAAATTCGGAAAATTATCTCAAAAAGGCGGAGCCGGACTGGGATTTATTGATATGGTCCGAAAAACAGGCGAACAATTAATATATACATTTTTAGATTTAAATGATAAAAAATCGTACTTTATATTAACATCAACAATATTCAGAACAAAATAAAAGATATTATGCGAGTAATTAAAATTGAAGGTACAGACGATACTCCTCAGGTTACATTTGATGCTAATCCTGAAAACCCATTTATGGAAATTTCCGGGCGATCATTACCGGAAGATGTTGTTGCATTTTATGACCCTATTTTAGAATGGTTGGATGAATATGCGGAAAATCCGTTGGAAAAAACCGTACTAAACATCAAATTAGAATACTTTAATACAGCATCTTCAAAACTGTTATTGGATATCCTGTTAAAACTTGAAGACATGCATGAAGCAGGAAACGATGTATTGGTAAGATGGCATTTCCCCGATGACGATGAAGATATGGAAGAAGCCGGTGAAGAATACGAAGACATTGTTGAAGTGCCTTTTGAACAAGTAAGTTATTCAATTGACTGATATTTATAATTTTATTCAAAAAAGTGTATTTTAATTTATGTTCTTAAAAAAAATTGACTGATTTTATTCTCAGTTTCGTTTTAATCTGATACTATGAGTGAAGAGATATTAAAAGCATTAATGCAACTATTCGCTATTATTGCAAAACAGGACGAAGGAGTTGTCCAACAGGAAGAAAAATTCGTAAGAACTTTTTTATCTTCTCAATTGAGCAAATCTCAGGTTGACGAATATATGGATTTGTTTATTAAACATTCCGAAAAAGAAGAAAAAAAACGAAAAAGAAAAGAAGGAAAAGCAGATACATCCGGACAAGTTAAAATGGTCGATTCCGTCAGAGTAATGGGAATTTGCCGTAAAATCAATAAAACGCTTAATCACAAACAAAAAGTAATTGTTCTGGCTCGTTTATTTGAGCTTGTTAATGTGAATGTTGAGAATAACCTCTCTGAACAGCGAATGGAAATTATTTCCGTTGTTGCCGATGCTTTTAATCTTGCCGCAAAAGAATCAAAAGAAATTGAAAACTTTGTTATACAAGATGATTATCGAGAATTAGATTCCGAATCTGTATTAATTATAAATGATAAAGAAAACACTCACAGTCACTCTCAATATATTCTTTCAGAGAGTCTTCACGGAAGTGTTTTAATTCTGCAAGTAAAAAGTGCCGATTTATATTTCTTAAAATATACCGGAAAACAAGATGTTTTTCTGAACAGTACAACAGTTTATAACAATCGAATATATTTATTCGCACCCGGAAGTGTTATTAAATTACCAAAAGGCAAACCAATCCATTACAGTGATGTTGCAGCCAGATTTATGAGAGATTTGGAAATTTCCAAGTTATCATTTGTCGTAAATAACCTTCAATATCGATTTAAAACCGGTGATATAGGAGTAAGAGATGTCAGTTTTTCTGTTGATCACGGAAAATTAGTCGGTATAATGGGTGCCAGCGGTTCAGGTAAAACAACTTTAGTCAATACTTTATCCGGAATTACAACACCCTCTTCAGGCGAAGTTAAAATTAACGGAATTAATCTTCATCACAACAAAGGAGAACTCGAAGGCGTTATCGGGTATATTCCTCAAGACGATTTATTAATTGAAGAATTAACAGTATTCCAAAATTTATATTATAATGCAAAACTTTGTTTTAAAAATAAAAACAAAGAAGAAATAACCGCACTCGTAGAAAAAACACTAAAAGATCTCGGACTTTTTGATAAAAAGGATTTAAAAGTCGGGAATGCAATGAATAAAACTATCAGCGGCGGTCAAAGAAAACGTCTGAATATTGCTTTAGAACTTATCAGAGAACCTGCAATTCTTTTTGTTGACGAACCTACATCAGGGCTGTCCTCCAGAGATTCCGAAAATGTTATGGAACTCTTGAGTGAATTAACACAAAAAGGTAAATTAATTTTTGTCGTCATTCATCAACCCTCATCAGATATTTACAAAATGTTTGACCGTATGTTGATTTTAGATCAAGGCGGTTATCTTGTTTGGTACGGAAACCCTGTTGACGCTGTTGTCCACTTCAAAGTCCTTGATAATCAAATCAATGCAGATGTAGGAGAATGCCAGGTTTGCGGGAATGTAACGCCCGAATTAATTTTTGATATTATAGAATCGGAAGTAGTTGATGAATTCGGAAAATATACCGAGCAACGCAAAGTAACTCCTCAAGAATGGGAAAAACATTTTCACGAAAAAGTTCCCCAAGACGAAGTAGAGGAAATAAGTGATGAACCGCCGGCAAACTTAAGTATTCCGAATTGGTTTAATCAGTTTAAAATATTTTTAACAAGAGATTTATTATCTAAAATCAGTAACACACAATACATTGTACTTAATCTCCTTGAAGCACCTCTTTTAGGTTTTATTTTGGCATTTTTAATTCGATACATTGCAGATCCTACCTCTTCGGTATATATCTTTTTTGATAATGAAAATATTCCGCCTTATATATTTATGTCCATTGTCGTAGCTTTATTTTTAGGATTAACCGTAAGTGCTGAAGAAATTTTCAGAGACAGAAAAATACTTAAAAGAGAAAAATTTCTCCACTTAAGCCGCTCTTCATATTTAACGGCAAAAATTGTGGTTCTGATTTCAATTTCTGCAATTCAGGCTTTTTTATTCGTAATCATCGGAAATGCTGTTCTCGGTATTCAAGGAATGTATTTTGCATACTGGATTGTTTTATTCTCAACATTTGTTTTTGCAAATTTTATGGGATTAAACATCTCGTCTGCATTTAATTCTGCCGTTACAATTTATATACTTATTCCCTTACTAATGATTCCTCAAATGGCATTAGGCGGAGCTATGTTCAGCTTCAATAAATTAAACAGAATAATAGGAAGTGTAGATAAAGTACCCGTTATTGCCGATATTATGGCATCTCGCTGGGCTTACGAGGCTCTGATGGTTCATCAATTTAAAGAAAATAAATTTGAAAAACAATATTTCCCTTTTGATCAAGTTAAAAGTACAGCTAATTTCACTCAGGATAAATTTATTCCAAAACTTTCCGAAAGTATTGAATCTATTGAAATAGTAAAAGAAGAAAATAAAGGAAAAAATAATGTTGATTCAGTTAATAAAGTAGTTGCGTACGAATTAGCACTATTAAAACATGAACTTCCGAAAGGAAACAGAGAAATACTTGAACTGACACAAAAACTCAGGAATTATAAGAAAGGAAAAAACGGCAGAAAGATAAATTTTGATGTTTTTTACAATAATTTTGATGCTTTAGCTGCTGACGATAAGACACTAAAAGATTCGTTATTTATTCCCGAGAAATTTATAAATTCATTAAACGTAAGCACTTACGATCCGGAAAAACAAGGTTATGCACTTATGGATTATCTTGATAAATGGAAAGATTTTTACCTTGCTGTATATTCCAGTGCTAATGAATTAAAAGAAAACTTAATTGCTTATCAGGATAGTAAGAGACCGGGATATTATATCAAATTCAGAAATAAATATCATAATGAACATCTTGATGATATTGTCAGAAATATATATGAAAAGAATAAAATATTACGATTTAATGAAAAATTAGTAAGACAAGAAGAACCTATTTATTTAGAACCTGATGATTCTAATTTCATAGGTTTCAGAGCTCATTTTTACGCTCCGCATAAATATTTTTTGGGACATGTATATGAAACATTTTGGTTTAATATATTCGTAATTTGGGCAATGTCGTTATTATTATATTTCCCGTTATATTTTGATCATTTACGGAAATTTGTTGAGTTTTTCGGTAATATTAAATTTAATAAAAAAGGAGACAAAGAAAAGAAAAAAGCTTTACCGGATAAGGTTGAAGAATGAAATATTCAAACAATAATTTTTTGAAATATAAAAATTTTAATATCTTTGATTGTTGATAGCTTTTTCTTAACTGTTTTATTATGATAAAAAAACTTATATTTATAGTATCTGTTACAATTGTTTTTGCTGCTTGCGGCGGAGGCGGTGATGATACAACAATCACCGGACCCGATACACAGGATAATTCAAGAGCTGTTCAAATTGACCCCGCAAAAATTAACGAATTAATTGAAAGTTTCCCGTCGCCCATTGAAATGGCTGCAACAATTGAAGATATGAAAGTACCTTATTCTAAAAAACACCTTGTCCCTACAGATGTTGCAAATGATTTTGATTCTAATTTTGAAAAAGCATTAGGATTGGGTATGTTAAGTGCCGATTTAGGTTATTTAAATGTTTATAACAGGAAAAATGCTATCGTTGAATATCTGACATCAATTAAACGATTAGCCGATGCGTTGGATGTTGATCAATTTTTTGAATTTCAAACATTAAAACGCTTGGCTACCAACAGTAACAATCTGGATTCATTAATGTTTTTATCCGTTACCAGTTATCACGATATGGATGAACATTTAAGAAGAACAAGAAGAAGCAATTTAAGTGCATTGATGATTACTGGAGTTTGGACTGAAGGTCAATATCTTGCTTGTAAAGTAAACCAATTTAAAAGCGATTCGACAACAGAAGAAATAATTGCAGGACAAAAAAATATAGTAAAAGAACTTTTAAGCGTTTTAGAATTCTTTGATGATAAACCGAAGTTTAAAAAAATGAATGATCAATTCAGAGAATTATTAAAATTATATGATACCGTTCAAATAAAATTAGTGGAAGGGGAAGATAAAATAACCTATGATCAAGATTCTATTCAGGTAATTGAACCGGGAGAACATACCGAAATTATTTATACAGAAGAAAATTTAAAGAAAATAGAAAATAAAATTATTAAAATTCGTAACAATTTAATCTCATTATAATGAAGAAGATAGCCATTCTTATAGCCATAACAAGTTTATTTATATTTGCATCCGGGGAACAGGCTCAAGCACAATGTAAACAACAAAGAGTTTATCAGTGTGCCAGAAAAGGAGGAAATGCAATATACTTGCGCGATTTTAATACAAAACTGAGAGCTGTAAGATCAGAAAGAAGTATTAACGGAACCAAATGGCCTGTTGTATTAAACAGAGGAACGAGATATCGTTTTATTCTTTGTACTCCGAGCGGTAAAAGTAATGATGTAAAACTAACTTTGTTTGACAGCAGACATCCCGAAATGCGACCATGGAACTCTACTGAAAAAAGCGGCAGAAATATGTTTGACTTTATTTGCAAACGTTCAGGTGTTTATTATGTTTCCATTAGATTTAAACAAGGAAGAGGCAGACGTAAAACATGTGCCGTCGGAATATTGTCTTTTGTAGGTAAAAATCAATAAGATAATTACTTCTTATTATAAATAAAGAAGATAATGCTTTTACAGTATTATCTTCTTGTTATTAATAAGAAACTGTTAAACAACTGAAAATGTGAAAAATGTTTCCTGTGAAACTGTAAAGTTCTCACTAAAATCTAATTGGGGCTTGCTGAAAAATGCTAATGTATTTGTGTTTCAGCTACTTATAGGGTTATTTGCATATACAAGTGCAAGGTTTTTAATTCATTTAACCCTATTCCCTTGCACTTGTATAAAATATTTTAGCTGCCCACAGGCACACCATCTTTCAAATTTCTCTTATTTCGTAGTATTTAGGGCTTGCCTTTAGATTTGTAAAGTTATTTTTAAAGAAAAAAGTATAATTTAAAAATATATAATAATGATGATGATGAATTTTCTTTTTTGTTACTTTTTTCTTTGTTAATAATTGTAATTTTGTTAATAACTAAAAAAAAAGAATGGGGTGAACTTAAGGGCTTGCTAGTTTTAAGAACTACTTTCAGTATTAGTCCCCATTCTTTTATAAACGGTTACAAAGGACCAAATAGAATTATAGGATTAACCTAATAAAGGTTTTAGTCAACGTAACCATATTTATTAACAACTAAATGCAAAGTTATGAAAATTTTAGACACAG
>JAJRUH010000106.1 GCA_024277895.1 Bacteroidota bacterium
GGCAGGATTCGAACCTGCGACCCACAGCTTAGAAGGCTGTTGCTCTATCCGACTGAGCTACGAGACCGTTTTTCGGACTGCAAAAATAATAAAAATTATTAATCAGCAAGTTATTTAATGAATTATTCTTGTTTTTTTTCAATGATATATTCGATAAATTCCGGTGAGATTTGTACAGATTTAATAAATTCAGGATAGGAATCTATATTAACTTTTAATTTTTTTGCGTGTTTGTTTTTAATATCATTATAATCAACGGAAAGTTTAATATCTTTAGTATTTACAAACTTAAATTGACTGAGAACAACTTTGTATGTAACGGTTATTTCATCAGGGAATGTGATTATTTTTAAGCTGTCAGGGCAGTTCTTAACTTGTAACGGGATACTGACGGAATTTTCGGTATATTTTTCGACAGGTATTATTATTTTAACTTTATTCGCCGAAAATCTGACATTGTTTACAGGTTTTATTTTAGCAACTGTTTTCAGAGTGTCGTTCAAATTCGGAAATTTCATAGCTTCTGTTTCGGCAAATAAAATTCTTTTTATTGTTTTTTCTGTTCCGGAAACAATAACACTGTCAGGTATAATCTTAATTTTATCTGACTGCATATAAAGAGCTTCGCAAGAAAAATCAATATTTGCTTTTACAGGAACTTCTTTTGTCGAAAGTTTTTCAACTTTAAAAAAAATTTTCTCCGGATCAACGGCCACAATGTTTATACCTTCCGCATCAGGAAAAAATTTATTTGATAACAGTTGTGTTGATAATATTAGTTTTGATTTATCATTTTTATCTTTAACAGCATATTTTTTAATGCTTATTTCAAGAGGATGATGAGAATTTCCTGTTTGTCCTATTAAATCATAACCGTATGCTTTCACTGTAACGAGTAATTTCTCGGGAACGGAGGAAGTTGGTCTGAGATCTTCAGGAAAATCAATAAACTTTACATTATAATCAATTTTTGTGGTATATGTGCGGTTCATAGCACTTAAAAACCAAAATATTGCTGAAATAACAACAAAAACCGAAAATATCATCAGTCGTTTTCGTGATATTTTCGGTTTTCTTGAATTCATTTTAGTATAATTTTCAGCAGAAATTATTTTTTACTGAAAGTCATTGAAATATTATTATTGTCACTTATAACATTCCCGTCGCCGTCAGTATGTGAAGAAACCGTTGATTGTGTTAATATTAATTCGTCTTTTGCCAAACGATTTATCATATATGTTCCTATTCCCGAAAATGTTATTGCAACTTTATTTTTGTCGGAATTTGCCCAAAACCAATAATCTGTTTTTTCAGTTTTTTCGCTGTCTTCAACTTCAGTTTCGTTATAAGTTCCTTCTTTATTAATATTTATTTCGTATGAATAAGGATAGGAAGTTGTTTGAGTCCCGAAATCGTCTTGTTCCGTATATTTCATTGTTGTTCCGTCAAAAACCCGGGTTTTTGTTGTTGTATAAGTTGCGGAACCGCCTTTGATAACGTGTACATTCGTTTCATTCATTGAACCCAGAACCCAGTCTGCCGTAATTCTTGCATCTCTTGACATAAACGAAAATGCAGGATCGTCAGCACCTTTTTTACAAGACGAAAATATTGTTGCAATTCCTAAAACGGAAATCACTAATAATTTTTTAAGTTTCATATAATTTTAAGTTTCAGTTAAAAAATTAACGTTGCATCATTAGTCCTGCGGCATCTTTAATAATTGCATTTTTATCAATTTTCAAAAGAGTTCCTTCTGATTCGATAATTACGGAATCGTCTTTAATTGCATTTACTTTGCCTTGAATACCTCCGATTGTCATCACTTTGTCGCCTTGTTTCATTTCACTTCTGAATTTTGCAACTTCTTTTCTTTTTTTCATTTGCGGGCGTATCATAAAGAAGTAAAATACTACTACGATAATTCCCATAAAGATTAACATTTGCATAGGGTCGCCTTCTTTTCCTTGGCCTGCCAGTAAAAGTACTGAATTTAATTGTGTCATGTTTTAATAATTTAATGTGTTATTATTTTTAATAAAAGCCGTTAAAATTAATAATATTTTGCTTGTATCAGCATTTGTTTCAACGGTAATTGTTTTGTAAATATTGTTTCTGAATCCCCGGCTGTCAAAAGTAACTTTTATTTTTGATTCTTCTTTCGGTAAAACATCTTTTTTATCATATTTCGGAACTGTACATCCGCAATCGGTGATTATTTTTGTTATTTTTAAGGGTGCTGTTCCCGTATTTTTATATCGGAAACTGCATTCAACTATTTCTCCTTCTTCTAATGTCCCGAAATCATACGAATTATTTTCAAACTTAATAACAGGTTTTCCTGAATATTTAATTTTTACTACTTGCTTATTCTCATTTTTCTGCTCATTACAGGAGAATGAAATACTTAAAAAAGTTGCAATTATTATTATGTTTATTATTTTGTTATAAGATACCATTATAATATTATGCCAATCCTCGTCCGGTTTTAATAAAAAATTCTTCTTTCTTCAGATATATAATAACTTTCTCGAGTATGCCGTTAATAAAACCTCCGCTTTTATCTGTTCCGAAAAGTTTTGCTAAGTCAATATATTCATTAAACGTAACATTTACGGGTATAGAAGGAAATTCTATAATCTCTGAAATCGCTGTCATTAAAACTATTTTTTCAAAATCAGCAATTCGTTCAATATCCCAGTTTACAACATTATTTTTAATAATATCGGTATATTCGTTTTTGTGTATCAGTGTGTTTCTTAGCAAATTAACCGCAAATTCCTTATCTTCGGGTTGTTTAAATTTTTCCGGAAATATTAAGCTTTCGGGTTGATGATTTTTAATATTATCAATTGTATGGGTTAATTTAAGAAGAATAAAATCAATATCATTAATCCAAAAAATACTTTCTTCTTCTAAAACCGTGTATAATTCTTTGCAATTAAATAATAATTCGGAAAAAATAAATTTTAAAATGCGTTTGTCGTTCCTGAAATTATCATCTTTTTCAAAAAGGTAAATTTTAAAAATTTCTGAATCTTCAAGTGTTTTATATATTTTTTTGATTAATTCCGGTCGGTTACTCCAACTTAGTTTTTTTTCGTTAATTTGATTTTTATATGATTCGGACTCAGTTATAAGTTTAATAATTCGGTTATTTATAAATTTGAGATTCGGATTTTTTTCCTCTTCACTTGCAAATTTTTTGCTTTTTCTGATATCGATAATTTTTTCGGCGTATGCCTTTAAATCTTCAAGCAACAATAAAAGATACCAATATAAATCATATGTTTTTTGTATGCTGAAAAGGAGTTCGTTCTCTGCTTTTTGCAAAGAATTTGTTTCTTTTTTTAATTGAGCATATACAACTTGCAGAACTTTAATTCTTAATACTCTTCTGTTTAACATTCTTTAATCTGAAAATTTTTGCAAAGATAGTTTTAAATTGCTAAGGTAAAAATCAATTCTTTTTATTTTTATTCATAATATTTGATTGTAAACGTATTGACTCTCGATGAACAAGTTGTAAAATTCGTTTAATAAATTGATTGTCTATCCCCAGAGTTTTTCCGAAATCTTGCCGGGTTTTTGAAATATCTAACCAACGTTTCAACTGGAAAATGCTCACATTGTTTTTTAATTTATATTTTCCGATGTCTTCGGTAATTTTCATACGTTTGTTAAGCAATTCAATGAGTTGAAAATCAATAGAATCGATTTGATCTCTGTATTGTTCTAAAATATCCGTAAATTCTGTATCATTCGAAGTTGATTTTCTGAATTTTAAGTTCTTAAGTAATGTGTTTAAATCCGACGGTGTTAATTGTTGTTGTGCATCGCTTAAAGCAACATCGGGGTTGATGTGTGTTTCTATCATCAATCCGTCAAAATTTAAATCAAGTGCTTTTTGTGCAATATTTTTTATATATTCCCTTTTTCCGGCTATATGGCTGGGGTCGTTAATCAGCGGAATATCAGGAAATAAACTTTTTATTTCAATTGCCAATTCCCATTTCGGAAGATTTCTTAAATTAATATTCTCGAAAGGATAAAATCCGCGATGGATTACACCTATATTTTTAATTCCGGCTTTTTGAAAACGTTCTATTGCTCCTGCCCATAATTTAATATCCGGATTTAACGGGTTCTTTATTAAAACGGGAATATCAACTTCTTTTAAAGCATCGGCAAGTGCCTGAACAGAAAAAGGATTTGCGGTAGTTCTTGCACCTATCCAAATAATATCCAAAGCATCTCTGTTTTTGAGACAAATTTCAATATGTTCCGGAGTAGCAGCTTCGGTTGTTGTTAAAAGTCCGGTTTCTTTTTTTACTTTTCGCAGCCATTCAAAAGCCGGTTCTCCTATACCTTCAAAAGTTCCGGGACTTGTTCTGGGTTTCCATATTCCGGCTCTGAACACTTTAACTTTTTTACACTCGGAGATTTGTTCGGCGGTTTCGATAACTTGTTTTTCTGATTCGGCACTGCAAGGACCTGCAATTATAAATAAATCGCCGTTTTTTCTCGGTAAAAAAAGTTTATTTGCAGCGTTTTCTTCGGGCATTTTTTTTTGCAAAAATAAAGAAACTATTTAAGCATAGTTATTTTTTTTAATAAATTTGTGATAATAATATTCAGAATATATTTTTTATGATACAGAGAACAATAATTTTTGTTTTAGTAAGCGGATTTTTAATTGCCGGTTCGTGTTCCGTAAGTAAAGATAAAAAAGAACTTGCAAAATATGAATTTTATCAAAAAGGCGAGGCAAGTTGGTACGGTCCCGGGTTTAACGGAAAAAAAACCGCAAGCGGCGAAATATTTGATATGAATAAAATGACGGCGGCACACAGGAAATTACCGTTCGGCACAAAAGTTAAAGTTACTAATCTTAATAATAATAAAAGTGTTGTCGTAAGAATAAATGACAGAGGACCTTACAAAAAAGGAAGAATTATTGATTTGTCAAGAAAGGCGGCAATTCAAATCGGTTTGGCAAAATCCGGTGTTGCTCCGGTAAAAATTGAAATATTAAAAAAATAATTGATATGGACGACAGAATTGAACTTTTCAGAGGGGATATTACCGTGTTGAATGTTGATGCAATTGTAAATGCCGCAAATAACAGTTTGCTGGGCGGCGGTGGTGTTGACGGAGCCATACACCGAGCAGCAGGAAAAGAATTGCTTGAAGAATGCAGACTTCTGAACGGTTGTGCAACCGGAGATGCAAAAATAACGAAGGGATATAATTTGCCCGCAAAGTATGTAATTCATACGGTAGGTCCTGTTTGGTCGGGCAGGGAAGAGGATGCACAATTATTGAAAAGTTGTTATATCAGGAGTTTGGAAATTGCTTCGGAAAACGGAATAAAAACGATTGCATTTCCGAATATCAGTACAGGTGTTTATCGTTATCCGAAAGACGAAGCAGCCGAAATTGCAATAAACACAGTAAATGATTTTTTGAAGAATCATTCAATACCCGGAAAAATCATTTTTGTTGTTTTTGATGATGAAAATTACCGAATTTACAAAAACCTGTTGAATGGCTGATGAAAATTTAATGAAAAATCTTTTAATTGTCGGCGGAGCAACAAGAAATGTCGGAAAAACTAAATTTATTGAGAATATTTTGAAAAAATTCGGCAGCAAACGCAAAATCGTTTCATTAAAAATAAAAACAATTTATCCCGATGATACTTTTTTTCACGGAAAAGATGAAAATCCTTTGAAAGAAGATGAAAAATGCAGAATCAGAGAAATTAAAATTACGGATAATAATCAGGATGCAGAAAGAATGCTGAGAGCCGGTGCTTATAAAGTGTTTTATATTAAGTCCGAAATTAAATTTTTAGACCGTGCATTTAATGAGTTTATGAAAATGATTGATAATGACAGCTTAATTATTTGTGAATCAAACAGCTTGAGATTTATTATAAAACCTGAGATATATTTGTTTTTAAAGATGAATAATACTGATGAAATGAAACCGAGTGCCGAAAAACTTATCAGTTTAGCCGATAAAGTTATTTTATCTGACGGACAAAAACATAACTTTGATTTTAATTTGCTGAGAGTCAGCGGATATTCTTGGCTGTTAAAAGAGTGAAATTTTAAAATCCCGCAACTTTAATACTTACACGTCTGTTTTGAGCTCTGCCTCCCGGAGTATCTAATCGAGATTTAGGCTCTGAATTCGATACGGCTCTGATTTTAATACGTTTTTCAGATAATCCGTTTTTTATGAGATAAGCGGCAACCGCTTTTGCACGAGCTTCCGAAAGTTTTCTTCCGTCATACGTAAGAGCTTCCATATCGTCTGTATGACCGTCAATTTCAATAATAACATCAGGATTAAGGAATAAAGTTGCTATTAAATTATCTAATTCGGCATGTGCAAGAGCTGATAATTCTGTATTTCCCGATTTAAATCGCAGATTTTCGGTTTTAATTTCTTCATCTATAAATATTTTTCTCAACAAAACATCCCTGTTTACATTATCGAATGTTGTAATTTGATTAATGTACAAATTTTCCGTGTATGTCCAATATCCTTTTGCTTTAACTTTAATATTGTAGTTATCTCCTGCAAAGAAAGAAGTGAAATAAACGCCTGTTCTGCGGCTTGATGCAGTTTCTGATATCAGTTCGTGTGTTTTGTTATTATATATTGAAACAACGGCATGGAGCGGCAACAAAGAATTTGCGTCTTTTATAATTCCTCTTAAATTTGTTTGTTTGATTACTTTAATATCATCAATATTGAAGTTTTTATTGGTTTCATCTTTATCAGAAATAAGAAAATCGCTTTCATCAAAATGAATCTTTCGTTCTTTCTCGTCAAAATCAAAACTTAATTCAAATTGTTTGTATCCGTTAAATTTAACAATGTAAAATTCTTGCCTCAAATCAAAATGTTCACGGAAGATGTTATTTATTTTTACTTTATAATAATCCGAAACAGGGATATACATTTCAAAATAGCCGTCTTTATCTGTTAAAACAGAATATGTTTTACCATTACCTTCAACGGTAATTTTAATATTATCTAAAGGAATATCTCCGAGAGCCGAATGTTTAGAACGGTGCAGGTTTATTTTTCCGAAAAGTTTATTTCGTTCCATAAACGGAATATACATTACCGTATCTTTGTTTGCCGAAAATTTTTTAACGGAGCCTTCAGATTCAAATTTTTCGGTTTGAACATCTTGCGGAATATAATTAATTAAATATGTTCCTTCTGCAATGTTGTCGTATTCTATTTTGCCTTCTTCATTTGAATATAATTCGTTCGATAAGAATTCTCCGTTATAGTTTTTATTTTTCAAATCTTGTTCGGGGTATGCTCTGTTTATATTAACAAGAACGTCGGGTACACCGGGTTCGTTTGCATCGTGAATTCTGTTTCCGTTCAAATCTTTATAAAAAACAGCAGTGTATTTATAATATTTTATACGCGGTTGTTGTATGTCAAAGGATTTTTTTATTCCGAATTCAAAATATGAAGAAGAGAATGTGTTTGACCCTGAATTGTTATTAACTCTGTGAAAAGATGATGTATTTAAGAAATTGACTTCCCAACCCTTGCCCGCAAGCCAGCTTATTCCGGTATTTAAGTTAATTCTGCTGCTTTTTGATGACAAGTTATTTATGTATTACCCTCTTAATGAAAGTCTTATTTTATCGTTTAAAATAAATTTTTCGTAAAAGGGGATAATACTGAGGGATTTTGAATAAACGAGAGAGTAGAAATAAGCAAATTGTTGAGAAATATTATAAGGACCGAGATGATAAATTAAATGTAATCCGAAATTTTTTTGTTTGTAACTTGCAGTAATTTGTGCAACATTGTAGCGTTGCTCTCCTAATCTGTCTTCGTAAGAAATACCGTTTAAAAAAAAGGAATATTTGTAAACAGATGTAAGTCCGTATTTAGCTGAAAAAGTAAAAGAATTATCGTTAAATTTATTATAAATACGTGCTCCCGCCTCTAACATCCCTGTATATGTTGAAAATATATCGGCAGGATCATAAAAATAAAAATTATTTGTGCTTTCGTAGTCTAAATTCGGACCTGCATATATGTATATATTTTTCGGGGTATAATATCCGATTTGTAATTTTAGTTTTTGAAATTTATTATATCTTTCTGATGTTATTTCGGTATTTGTAATAATTATCGGATGATAGCTTTGACTAAAATATTGCATACTTAGAAACTTGTTTTTATTTACCGGAGAATTAATAAGTGCTTCGGTATATTGTCTTCCTTGAGAATATCCGTAATAAAAAGGTGAGCCGTAATCGCTTCTGATATTATAACGAATTGTTTTTATTTTTCCGGATAAACCGGCTCTGTATCCCCATCCGTTGTATGTTCTGTTTACGACAAATCTGTTATATTCGGAAATGCTGTTTCCGAAAAGAAAGAAAATATTGTTTCGTAAAAAATTAGAAGAAATCTTACCGAAACCAAGTTTAAAATTATCCGAAAAATTTTTATCTTCGGAATATACTGCACCTGCTTCTATTGTAACAGGGAATGAAAATTTTTGGGAGTAATCCAAAGCATAGTTTTGAATATCTCTCACAAGTCTTTTTGTATAAGCACCTTTAATTATAGTATTTTTATTGATTTTTTGTGATATATATATACCTCTGCCGTACATACTTCTTTCAAATGTTCCGGTGTAATCTCCGAGAAAAATTGTAGTTTTATTACTGTTAAATTGTGTTTCTACTCGGCTGTTTATCCATAAATTTGCTCCTGTTTGTCTGTTGAAATTTTCAAAAGAATAAGATATTTCTTTTTTATTTTCTAATAAAATGTTACCGAAAGCCATTCCTATATATACCGGTTTAGAATTACCGAAAATATTAAAGGCGGTAAATTCTAAATTTAAAGGTTTTTTGTATTCCGGAGCTTCATTCTTATATTTCCAATCAATATATTTAAACCAAATAGTTTTTTTTATAATTGAATCATGAAGATTAATATCAATAATTAATTTATGTACGCGATATTTTTTATAATCAATTTGATTGTTTAGAATTACATCATACTTTATTTTTTTAGAATTTCCGGAGTTTACGCTTAAATGATCAATATTTATTTTCTCATGATCTTTTTCAACTGATAAACTTTTGTCGGGGGTAAAATTAATTGTGATAAGTTCATCGATGTTTCCCAAATTTTCAATGTTTATTTCGAAACTTGATTTTAATTGTTTTTGGTTAAAATATGCAGATGTTTTACTTGTACTGATTTTTACATTTGATAATACGGGTATTTTTACAAACGAATATACTGTATTAAAAATCGAACCCTTTTCATCATTTATAATTGCTACAACTGCATATCCTACACCCCCGTTTGCATGTTTGGATAATGAAACTCTCACGGGAACAGATGTTTCCGCATAAGATTGTAATGTTATTTTCTCGTAGGTATTTCCTATAAACTTCCAATCTTTTGGTGTGTTAAATTGAACATTAAACGATACAGGTTTGTCAGTTTTATTTTTTATGTATAAAATATTAAAGAAAGATTTCCCTTGTTCTACTTCTACCTGATCTTTCAAAAAACGAACTTCTATGTCTCCTTTATTTAGGGTATTTTGACTTAGTCCTGAATATACGATAATTGTCAGGGCAAATAACAAGAGCAAATATTTTTTTTGAAAAGTCATAAATAAATTGGATCAATTTCCGATTACTTCTGTTGTCGTTTTTTCTTTCTTTAATTAAAATTTATGTTACTAAAAATAAAAGATATTAAGAAATTACTCTCCCATAAGTGTAAATAGCAAATCTACGACATAGTAATCAGAATTCTTCCCAAGCAGAGAATTAGTAACTCCGCACCGATAACTTACTGATACTGTAACCGTTCCCGGAGCGGTTTCGGCTGCCCCCGTTAATAATGAGATGTCGGTATTAGTGAGAAATTGGTATCCGGCAGATGTTCCGGCTCCGGTAGCTTGAAGTTCCAGTATATCCAAATTTAAAGTATTTCCGCCGGCTCCGTTTATTTGCGGAGTTAATGCTTTTACATCAATTCTCCAATTAGGAAAAGAGTTCGCAACAGTTGTATCTTTATAGTACACCACAAATTTGGTAAAATCATTATAAGTAATCCCTGTTTGGTATTTTTGGTAAGAATTAAAATAAAAATTTACCGAACTTCCTGAACTTATGTTTAACCTCGCTTGACCAAATAATGAAATACTTGACCAAATAAATAAAACAACCAACAGCTTTTTCATATTCTTTTCTGTATCAATTTTATTCAATTATATTGAAATGAAATTATTGATAATACTATAAAGGAAAAATCCGGATATTGAATTCGGATTTTTCCAAAAGAATTATGACAAGGTTTTAATGCTGTGATAATTCTATTATTGCATTTACAACATATCTGTCAGAAGTAATACTTTGTTGTAACAATGATGAAGTATTCATTCCTCCCCCTTCGTTTGTTCCGAGTCTCCATTGTATAACAAAAGCATTTTGATTAATATCGCCGGCCCCGAGTCCGGGAAAATTACCGTCTATAATAGTTGTGCCGGCATTTGATAATGCAATAACAGTATTTTGTAAATTCCAGTTTGTTCCGTCAACACCGGTTGCACCGGCGTCCGGGGCAACTAAATAACCTAAATTATCTAACGGAATAGTGTGAGTAGCATCATCAACACCTATAAAAGTAGCAGCATCTGCAGTAAGTGTAACATCAAAATCAACAGAAGATGCAACGGTGAAATGTGTATCGTAACGAGCATTTTGAGCAATACCGTTGGTATATTGGTCAATTGTGTTTACAACATATTCCAGATTTCCTCCGCTGGTAATATTTAATCTTAATATAGAATTAAGTGTTACGCCTACGGGGATAACACCGGAATCGGAAACAGGTTGTGAAAAAGCTGCAGTTACTGAAAATAATACTGCGGTTAATAAAATAGTCAATTTCTTCATGATATTAGTATTTTTGGTTAATGAAAATGATTTTAAAGTTAATAAGTATAATAAAGTACTAAAGTATAAAAATAGAACAAAATATTATAATATCCAAATTTTATTGAGGAAACAGTTTAAATCCGATAATGACAATATCGTCAACTTGTTCTAAATTACCCTGCCATTTTTTTAAAAACATATCTAAAATATCTCTTTGTTCGTTTAAGGGTTTGTTATGTATGTCTCCTAATAAACTTCTGAAAAATTTAGTCATAAGCTTTCGTCCGGTTTGTTCTCCTATTTGGTCTGCATATCCGTCAGAAAATATGTAAACTGTTGTCGGACTGTCAATTTCGATACTTGTTGTTTTAAATTTAATCTGTTCATTTCTATCATATAAAATGCCTCCGATAGGTTTTATACTTCCTTTTACACGATGCAGTTTATTATCTTTAATATAAATGACAGGATTTTTTGCACCTGAAAATTCCAATAAATTATTTTCGGGACTGTAACTGCAAAGAGCCATATCCATTCCGTCTCTGTTTGATGATTCGTTTTGTCTTAATGATTTTCTTATTCCGTTATGTAATTCATCAAGTATTTTGCCCGGTTTAAATATCTTTTGTTGTTCTACTATATTATCAAGTAAATTGTAACTTAACATTGATAAAAAAGCCCCGGGAATTCCGTGTCCGGTACAATCAATAGCAGAAACAAATATATTTTGATGCCGGTCAGATTTTTCGGGATTTACGATAACATCTTTAAACCAGTAAAAGTCGCCGCTTACTTTATCTCTCGGTTTGAATAATATAAAAGATTCAGGTATTAATTTTTGAAGTGAATTTTGACTCGGTAACATTGATTTTTGGATATTTACAGCATAATTAATACTTGCCTTAATATCTTTGTTTTGTTCGTCGATTTTATTAAATGCGTCTGTAAGTTCATTATTTTTTAATTCGATATTCCTTTTTTGGCGTTCTATTTCTTCATTTGTTTCATGCAATTGGCGGTTGTGTTTTTTTCTGCGTCTGATATTTAATACCAGAATAAAAGAAACAAAAAGAATAAGTGCAATAATTCCGATGCCGATAGTATAAACTAATCTTTGTTTTGCTTTTTCTTCTTTTGCCATTGCTTCACCGAGCAAACGATCTTTTTCAGCTTGTGCGTATTTACTTTGTTCAAGGGCAATAGCAGTTTCGGCAATTTTTAAAGAATCTTGTTTTGCTCTTATTGCTCTGTTTAAAGTGTCTTCTGCAATTTCTTTATTTTTTCTTATTAATTCTAATTCTAATTGTTTGGCTCTGTTTTCAGATTCTTTCATGCTTATTTCGGCAACTGACTTAATTCGTTCTTCACTGACACGCTCTTTTGATTGACTCTTCTCATAATGTTGCCTGTAAGTAGCAAATTTATCCATATATTCGGCAGCTTTTTGCATATTTCCGGCTTTCTGATAATTTTCTGCAAGCATATTATAACTGATAAGAACCAGTTTAGGTTCTTGTATTCGGTTTGCAATATCCAAAGCTTTAAGAATATTTAATATGGCATTTTTATAATCTTGCTGAACAGAAAGAATGTATGCAAAATCCAGTAAGCCCGATGCAATTTCTTTTTCGTTACCGATACTTTTGCGAATTTTTAAACTTTGTTGAAAATACCTGAGTGATTTATCATATTTATCCATATTAGAATAAATCAATCCGATATTACTGTATATTTTCATAACTTTTTTAAAGTCTTTTATTTTTCCGTAAAGTTTTGCAGATTCATTTAAGTAAGGAATTGCTTTTTCTCCGACATTTTTTTCAAAACAATAAAGACCGGCTTTATAATATGAATTGGCTGCATCTTTTATATTATCATTACCGATATCATTATTGGCATCATTAATAAAGGCATTAATATTTTTTTTATCTTTTGCGGAAAGTTGTCCGAAACTTACATTGGAGGATATAACAATAATTATTATAAGAAATAATTTATATAAAATTTGTTGTTTTTTTATGTTCATATTTCTTTCTTTGCAATCATAAAAAATATTTCAAAAAAACTGTAAATAGTTGAAAATCAGGCTTTGGTGTTGTGATTTTTCAGGTATTTCGGTTTTTGCAGTTTCAAATAATTATGAAAATTAATAATAAATATCTATATTTGAAAATATAAAACTAAATTATTTTTCCTAAACTCCCAAAAAATGCAAAAAATTAATTTATTTTTAATAGGTTTAATTTTTATTATTCCGCTGAAAATTAAAGCTCAGGATTTTGAAGTGGCTCCTGTAAAAATGAATTTCAGAGTTGATCCGGAAGAGTCTCAAACAAAAATTCTTTCTGTGAAAAATCATTCAAATTTCAGAACTTCTTTTACAATTTCATTTGCTGATTTTATTATTGATAAAAACGGTAACAAACAAGCAATTGAAAAAAATTCGTCCAAAACTTCCTGTACTGAATGGATAACACCTGAAAAAACTTTTTTTGACATTAATCCGAATGAACAAGTTAAAATAAAAATTACCATGCATCCGCCGATTGATGATTATACAACACGCTGGGCATTAATGTATATTCAAACAGTTAATGAAAAAACAAGTTTTGATGTTGAAGAAGGTGTTGGTGCGGGAGTCAGATTAAGCGGACGAATTGCTGTAGCAATATACAGAGATCCCATTGTTAGACTGACACCTAAACTAAAAATAAAAGATTTAAGAGAAATCTCGGATGCAGATTCAACGCATCGGTATTTTGTAACTGATATAACAAATGTCGGAAAAAATATTGCAAAATGTAAAGTTATGTTTATTGCATCAGATTTAAATACGGCTGAAGAATTTGATTTTGACCCTGTTTATTTAGATTCTTATCCGGGGTTTTTGAGACAAGTAAAATTTAAATTACCGAATACATTACCTCCGGGAAAATATTCTTTTGCCGTTTTGCTTGATTACGGAAAAGATGTTACAATTGAAGGCACTCGTTTAAATAAAACTTTAATTATTTTGCCGAAAAAGGACAGTAATATTGAGAACAATAAAAATAAAAAGTGATACGAATCAGTCTTATTGTATTAATTCTTAATATTTTATCAATTTCGTCTTTCAGTCAGAAATTAATAAAAACTTTCTATGATATTGATAAAAATAATATTAAAGAAGAATATTATGCCTTTGTTAATAAACAGGATACAATAAAACACGGACATTATATTTATTATAATAAGTCCGGCGACAAGATACAGGAGGGAGAGTTTGTAAGAAATTTAATTGAGGGTAAATGGAAAATATATTATAAAAACGGAAAAATAAAATCAATTATAAATTTTAAAAAGAATAAAAGAAACGGCAGGTTTAAACATTTTTATGAAACCGGAGAAATAAAACAAACCGGAGTATATAAAAACGGATTTCCCGAAGGAGAAATAATTACATATTATAAAAACGGAAACCCTAAAATCAAAGGGTATTATACAGACGGTGTTTTAAACGGGAAAGTTGAAAATTGCCGAGAAGACGGAACACTTGAGGATGTACAGAATTATGTATTAAATAAGCCTGTTGGTTTTTGGGAAGCATATTATGATACCGGAGAATTAAATTATAAAGGAAAAAAAATAAACGGATATTATTCTGACAGTTTGTTTGTATATTATAAAAGCGGACATTTAGAACGAAAATGTTTTTATTCCGAAGGTCTTTTGCAGGGAAAACTAACCGCATATTATGAAACCGGACTTTTAATGGCAGAATATTATTACGAGAACGGTAAATTAAACGGGAATTATAAATCATATTATAAGAACGGGAGCATTGCAGAAACCGGGAATTATAAAAATAATTCTCGATTCGGACATTGGAAATCTTATTATCCCGAAGGTCAGTTGTTTTCCGAAGGAAACTATAAAAACAGTTTATATGACGGTGTTTGGAATGTGTTCTATCCGAACGGAAAATTGAAACAAAACGGAAAATATATTAAGGGTAAAAAAGAGGGGATACAAAAAACATATTACGAAAGCGGTAATTTAAAAGAAATAACAAATTATAAAGCAGGCAAAAAAACAGGGAAAAACATATTATATAATGAAAAAATTAAATAAAACTATTATAAAAATTAGTGTTTGTATGTAAATATGAGCCGAAATAAACATTAACATTTGAATTTAGAAGAACTTTTGTATCTTTGGTCATTTGAATTAGGGCTTGCTGAAAAGCTCAGATGTGTGTCTATTTTGGATTTTGTGAGATGTAGATGTAGATGTATATAAATACTTCAAATTGAACAAAATACAAAAGAGATGTGCAGTTGAGCAGCAAAAATTTGGTAGTTTTATCAAAATAAGTGCAAGGGTTTTCAAGATGTTTTATTCAAAAACCTTGCACTTTATCGCAAAAGCACAAGTATAAAGTGTTGAATTACAATATATTTAGCTTTTTTCAGCAAGCCCGAATTAATTGTGAATGTAAAAAATATATTGTTATTCTGTAAAAACACCTGAAAGCAATGGAAGACCATCAGTATAATTTAAAGCAAATTGATTTAGCATATGAACTTACAAAATATGTTAATGAAGATTATTTCGAATATATTTATCGCGGGTATTTTTCTGAAAATATCACTGAAAATATCCTGAATTTGAATAATGCTAAATTTGTTAATGAATCAGAAATTTCGGCATACAAAAACAAAATATCTTATTTCCTGATAGAATCTCTTCAAAATGTTATCAGACACCAGGATACTGTTGAAAATAACAGTATTTCAAGCGAAGGATTATTAGTCATTCAAAAAACGAATAATTCTGTCTATTTAACAACTGCAAATGTTATTAGGAATGAGAATATTCCGGTTTTAGATTCGTATTTAAAAAAAATAAAAAATTTATCTCCTGATGAATTAAAAGTTGAATATCAAAAAATATTATTGGATGGTGTGATTAGCGAAAAAGGCGGAGGAGGATTGGGAATAATTACCATGGCAAGACGAACTGACGGTCATATTCATTATGATTTTAAGAAAATTAATGATAAATTCTCTTATTACTATTATCAAATTCAATTAATATTCAGTGATAAAAAAAGTAATGAAAATGTATTTGAATTAATTTCATTAGACAGGCTCTCAAAATTTCATGAATTATTAAATACTGAAAATATTCTTTTAAATTTTAACGGTTCTTTTGCGTTTCAAAATTTGGAAAGTTTATTACCCATTATAGAATCTCATTCAATAGGTGGGAAACCCACAAAACAAAAGATTTTTGATTTGACTGTAAAATTAATCAGAAATATTGTTGATTTTGCAGACGATTTTGCAGACGATGCCGATTCCGGAAAAAGAAACAGTCGAGGTGTATATCTGTTAAGTAAAAAGAACGGAAAACTGTACTTAACAGCAGGAAATTTGATATTAAATGAGAAAATGAATGTTTTAGGAAATAAAATTAAACTTATAAACAATACCCAAAAAGAAAGTCTTACAAAAATAAGGGACTATTTAAATGAATTTTTTAAGTTCGATTTAACAAAAAAACCGGATATAAATTTGATTGACATGCGTTTAAAAAATGATTGCAATAAAATAAAATATGTATTTAAAACTGTTAATAAAAAAACATCATATTTTATACTGCAATTAGTAATTAATTAACTATTGCAACAAGTTCAAAGGGAAGATTAATTAATTCCGTCAAGTCTTCACCCATTTCCATAATGTCTTCATCATCTTCATCGTAGTACCATTTAACTTTAATTTTCTTACCTCGATCCATATAACCGTTAAGGAAAATCAAAATTTGAAAAATCTTTTTGTGTGAAGCACTGTTTAAAACCGTAAAATAAAACTCACAGACTAATTCTTTTTCCAAATTAGGAAGATGTTCTTCCATCCATTTAATAACAGGGTCATATACTGCTAAAATATCTTCGGAGAAAGACGGTCCTTTTATTTGAAAAATATTCTCTTTTAAATCTAAACTGATCAGAGGTGTTTTCCTTGTTTTTTTAAGATAGATGCTTTCCATTACAGAAAATTGGTTTATACTTTAGTTTTCAAATATACAAATAAAAAACTTAGATTTCCAAAAAAGTATTGAATATCATAAAAAAAATGATGAACAGATAAAATAAGCAGCCGAAATACCGGCTGCTTTAAAGTATTATGTATATTTTATGTTTCTATCAATTCAATACTTCGCTTAACAAATTTATTTAACGATTTGCCTTTCAGCATATTGTTTGCTAATAAACCTAAGTCGATTAATTGTTTTACTAATTTTTGCTTTTTTCCGAATTTTGTCAGCAAATCTCTTTTTTTGTTTTCAATTTCACTTATTTTTTTGTTTAATTCTTCCCGTTTATCTTTTTCTTCCTGCGGAATTTCCTCTTCTTTTTTATCTTTTTGAAGCGTATTTAAGGCATCAATTTCCGAATTTATTTTATCTTTTTCTTCTTTTATTATTTTCAAATCTTTTTCTAATTCTTTATGAAGTTTTTTATTTAAATTAAGAACTATTTTGTGATTTGAATTTACAATAAGATTGAAACTGTCGGGTAAATTTCCGTAAAACGAAGCTTCTCCGCCGAGTTTCGACATATCTTTCATACGCCTCACAAATTCGTTTTGTGTAACAATTGTAGGGTTGGCGGTTTTACGCATAGCTTCAAAACTTACAAGGAAAGTTGCATCTTCAGGTAATTGACTTTGAAATACCTGCGATAAATTATCTTCATCTTCTTTTGTTAATTGAGATTCAAATTTCTCATCTTTTTGAATTAATTTATCAATTACATCGGCATCAACACGTGTAAATCGAGTACCTTCGAGTTTTGTTTCAACTTGATTAATGAAATGAGCATCCAATTGACCGTCCATTATTAATACGTCATAACCTTTTTCTTTTGCCTCTTCAATAAAACTGTATTGTCCTTCCGGGTCGGTTGTATATAAGTATATTAAGTTTTTATCTTTATCAGTTTGATTGGGTTCGGTAATTTTTTTATACTCGTCAAAAGTAAAAAACTTCCCTTCCGTATTTTGCAATAAGAAAAATTTCACGGCCTTTTCATAAAATTTCTCATCACTTAACATTCCGTACTGGATAAAAATTCGTAAATCATTCCATTTCTTTTCAAAATCTTCACGTTCTTTTGTAAAAAGTTCTTTTAAACGGTCGGCAACTTTTTTGGTAATATGGCTTGATATTTTTTTACGTTCCTGTCGCTTTGTAAATAACTTCTTGACACATTCAACGGAATGTCCGGTGAATCCAATACTCCGTGAAGTAAGGTTAAAAATTCAGGAACGATACCTTCAACTGAATCGGTTACAAATACTTGTCGCTGAAAGAGTTGAATTTTATTTTTTTGTATTTCAATGGTGTTTTTGAATTTCGGGAAATACAATATTCCGGTTAAATTAAAGGGATAATCAACATTAAGGTGAATGTAAAACAAAGGCTCTTCGAAACTTCCGGGATATAATTCTTTATAAAAATTTTTATAATCGTCATCTGTCAAATCTGCAGGCTTTTTTGTCCAGGCAGGTGTTGTATTATTTATAATATGATCTTTATCCGTTTCAACAGATTTGTTATCTTTCCACTCTTTTTCTTTACCGAAAGCAATTTCTACAGGTAAAAATTTACAATATTTATTCAATAATTCTTCAATTTTTGAATCTTCCAGGAAATTTTCGGAATCTTTGTCAATGTGCAGAATAATATCAGTTCCTCTGTTTTCTTTTTCGACCTCTTCTAATGTAAAATCCGGGCTTCCGTCGCATTCCCATCTTACTGCCGGTTTTTCGGTCTTATATGATTTAGAAATAATTTCAACTGAATCGGAAACCATAAAAGACGAATAAAAACCCAGTCCGAAATGTCCGATTATTGCATTGGCATCATCTTTATGTTTTTCTATAAAATCTGTAGCACCTGAAAATGCAATCTGATTGATGTATTTATCAATTTCTTCTTTATCCATTCCTATTCCTGCATCCGAAACTGTTATTGTTTTGGCTTTTTTGTCAATTTTAACTCTAACAGTTAAATTGCCCAATTCGTCTTCATATTCACCTTTTGATGATAAAATTTTTATTTTTTGAGTGGCATCAACGGCATTCGAAATTAATTCTCTTAAAAATATTTCGTGATCGGAATAAAGAAATTTTTTAATAATAGGGAAAATGTCCTCACCTGTAACATTTATTTTTCCTTTTTGCATATCGTATGAATTTTATTTATTATACTTTATTTATTTGCTTGTTCTTTTCAAATGATGTGCCGGTTGTATTATACTGCCAAATTTTCAGTTTTTTCAGCACGATTTTTTGATATTAAGGCATAAAAAAACCCTTAAATTTTAAGGGCTTTTTTTAAATTTATGATAATATATTTATTCGATAACACCTCTGAAAGCGGAATTGTCAATGAATTTTAAAAATTCCATATCTTTTTTAGCATAATCTTTTAATGAACTTTCTTTTGAGATTGCAATTTTAAGGTTTTCGATTACATCGTCAACTTTATTTGCTCTTGCAGCAGTAACAGCTTTTAAATAATAAAATAAACCGTATTCACTATTTCCCATATTATTTAATGTACTGATTGCATCATCATTACTTCCTGCTAATGTTTGAGCTAAAGCTTTGTTAAAAGAATCACTTCCGAATTCAGCAACTGCAGCACTGTATTGAGCTCTTTTAATTAAGATAACACCTTTGTTATAATGTAAATCAGGAGATTTACATCCTGCATTTTCTGCTCTTTCAAAATAATCCCAAGCGGTATCTAAATCACCGTCTGCTAAAGCAATAACACCTAAATTATTTAATGCAGCAGGATTATCTGCTTTTTTAGCAATAACTTTTTCAAAGTTTATTTTTGCATCAGATAAATTGCCTTCTTTTGCTTGTGTGCAAGCTAAATTATTCCATCCTTTCCAATCATCAGGGTATTCAGAAGTATATGTTTTGTAAACAGCTTCCTTATTAGCACCGTCTGAAATTGTTGCGGCATAAAGTAATTCTTCTTGGTGTAATGCCGTAGGATTTGACATTGCAAGTGTTTTCATTTCTGCATCAGTTTTTGCTTTTCCTTCGAAGTCAAATTTAATTTCTGAACGTCTCAATAAAGGAAGTATGTCTTTTCTTAAGTGATCATAAACAGCTGCTAATTTTTTAATTTCCTGTTCTCTTGTATCAGGGTCGGAATACATACTTAAAACTCTTAATACCAAGGCTTTGTCTTGCATGTCAGAAGCTTCGACTAATTTTTTAAAACCTGCCCAGTCTTCTGCGGGAGTTGTTTCTGTTATTAAGAAATCTTTATTTTTAATTTGCTCTATATCTTCTTTAGATAAAATTTTTGAGAATGCTTTTTTAGAACTATGTCCTCTGTCAACAACTAATTTTTCGTTTAAATCCTGAGGTCCGTCCGGTGAAGCATAACTTGCAATTTTAATATTTACTAATTGTTTGTCAGAATCTTCAGAAGCAGTTTTGATAGATTTTTCAAGATTTAAAATGTCTTCTCTTTTCAACTCTTTTCTTCTTATATTTGACTTTTGTAAATCAAAAAATAATTTAGCACTTTCAGTTTCTAATCTTACTTCAGGTTTAGTTACCGGAACAGAAACCATTTTACCTAAAACAGTTCCTCTTTTTAAACCGCCGTCAATTGTCATGCCGCCGTCAACTAATTCAGGTGTTGTAATAATACCGTCAGCAAGTTTTATTTTAGTAATATCGGCTGATTTGCCTTTTTGTGTTGAAATTTGGAATCTTAATTCCAAATCAGATGCTCTGAATTTAGGATCATAAGCAATTGTATCTTGGAAAGAAAAACTTCCGCCTTCTTTGTAATTGATTTGTTCATAGTTGTCCTGAAATTTTTCACCGATGATAGTTTGAGTTTTAAACAGAACTTCATCTGATGAACTGTAATCTGAAACTAATGCCGGAGTAATTACCAATTTCACAGTTTTTCCGAAATATTTCGGGGGGAATGTAACTTTAACGTCAATAGGAACTTTGTTCGCATGCATTTCCAAAGGATTCGGTGTTGTTTTGTATTCAACCTCACCGGCTTTTTTTACCATCTTTGTTAACGGATTACAACTTGAGAAAATCAAAGCTGCAATTAAAAGTGATGAAAGAATAATTATTGATTTCTTCATAATTTTATAAATTAAACAGTTAATATTATGTTCACATTTAATGCAAAATTAAGAATCTTTTCAATTTTAAAAAATAAATTCAATATTTATTTTTATATTTTTTATTTTTAATATTCGAATGCAAATAATTCACAATTAGTAACATTAATAAAAAACTGTCAATTTGCGTGGTTTATTAAATCATATGTCCTTTTGTAATAGTTAATTTTATTTGAATTCGAACTTGTAATTTAAATTGATTAATGTCTGTTTAATACAATATTTATGTTATATAACACTTTAGCATTCCGTAAATCGTTTATTGTAATTATTTTTGTTTATACTATCTTCGCGAAATATACTAAATTATAACAATACGATTTCTTATATTTAACGTAAAAAAAGAATAATTGATTTTTAAAAAGAAATTTAAATTTTGTTGAAATGAGAATTCTTAATTTTTTTTCCAAAAATAATACTGTAAAGTCGGATGATATAGGAAATACCGAGTTTCTTCGAGAGAAAATTATTTCTGCAATCCGAATTTGCAAACAAGATATTCGGACAGAGGAAAATAAAATTTCAGAAATTAAAAAATGGGCTAAAGAGTTGATTGCAGATATCTATTTTGTCCCTTCGGAATATTGGTATGATGAAATAAAATATTTAAACGAAATAAAAAATCACATTGAAAATAAGAATTTAAATAATTCCGTTATTCAAAAAACCGATAATCTTGTCAACGATTATTTTCAGCAAATTAATTTATCTGAATCTAAACTTGAATTTTTAAGAACCTTATTAATAAAGTATGGTAATTTATCGGATAAAATTGATAATACAATTCATAAAACATTAATGTTGAAAAGTAAAAATGAATATATTAAATCAATTAAGAAATATAAAAGAAAATTAGATGAGGTTCAAAATCCCGATGAAGATTTCAGTAAAATTTACGAAGAATCAGAACATTTGAAAACTATAAAAAATGAGATAAAAGAAACCGAAGAAGATTTTTTAATACAAAAAGAAGTTAATGAATATATTAATAAATTAACGACTGAATATATGGGAAATGATGAAATTTCGGAAAGTGAATTTTTGAAAAATGAGATTTTAAGGATTAAAAATGAATTAATTAAGGACAGAAGTGTTGAAAATAAGTAAAATAAAAAGAGCATTTGGTTTTAATTCTGATAATTCCGGTATTATGACTCGCTATCTTGAAGAATCTTTAAATTGGAAACAACATTTGCATAATACAAAAGATTTTATTTTGAAAAATGCTGAAGGAAAAGAAAAAAATACCTGTTTAATTCTTGGCAGCGGTTGGTGTTTGGATGTACCTGTTACAGAACTTTCCGAAATATTCAATACTGTTATTTTGGCTGATATAATTCATCCGAGGCAGGTTGAGCATAAATTTGCCGAAATTCCGAATGTATCTTTTTTAACTGTTGATATTACCGGAATTTTAGAACCTTTATATTTTTATCATAAGAGATTCAGATATAAAGTTAATTTTAAAGAATATATTTCCGGTGCTGAATTTCAAAATTTTATACAGAAAATTAATCCTGATTACATAGTGTCGGTCAATATCCTAAGTCAATTATCATATTTCCCTGTTAAATTTATTATAAAACATCATTTAGCAAATACAAACGATCAACAAAATTTTAAAAAAGCCGTTGAAAATAATCATTTAAATATTTTGCCTGCAGGAAAATCTGTTCTTATTACAGATTATTACGAATATGAATACGGTATAAATGATATTATTCTAAATAAAAAAAACCGTTTATCCGTATCTTTATCTGAAAAAAAAATTCAAAAAGAATGGATATGGAATTTTGATTTATCCGGAAATTATTATACCGGGAATCCTGTAAAATTTAAAGTTGCTGCCTTACAAGTTTAATGCGTCTTTTGTAGATAAAAAAGAGCAGAACAGCCGATAAAATAAACGAAACAATAATTACGGGAATTATTAAAGCTGTATCGTTAGCTTCTATATTGTAACCAATTGCTTTTGCAACTGATTTTGAAATATTTGTAAAACCTAAAATCATCGTTACCCATAAAACAATACTCATCAGGATATTAGAAATCATTCCGTTAAGATGTTTTTTTCCGATTATATCCGGATCATTAACAACAGAAATAAGAAATACTGCAATCAAAGGTAAAATTAATCCGTTAAATGCTTGAGCTATAATAATTGCCGGAATAGGCTGAATGTGTAAAAAACCAAATGTAAGTCCTACTGCAACAACACCTGCAATGACCAATTTAAAATATAGTTTATTCGGTTTCCACTTTTCTTCATTATGTTTGTTTGAAAATAAGCTTCTTGCAGTAATGGCTGAAGCAAGAGGAGATGTAACAGCAGAAGAGAAACCGGCGGCAAACATTCCGAAACCGAAAATATATACAGCATACATTCCGATTTTATGTTGTAAGAATTCTTTCAAAACATTATAACCCTCACTGTCAAAATTTAAATTTGCGATAAAATTTGTTTTTTCAATATCGCTCATTCCTGCCGTAACAGCATTTCCTACACCCATTATTGACATAGAAATAATTCCTCCCAAGATTACGGCAAAAGCTAACCCGAATCGCATTTCGTTAATAGTTTGTTTTTTATCCAATGCTCCCGAACCTAAAAATAAATCATAAGGTATAACGGTAGTACCGACTAAACCTAAAACTAAAAGTGTTGAACCCGTGCCTTCCGGTATTATCGGCACAACACTGCCTTTTAAAACCTCACCCCAATCAGGATTTAAAGATATAGAAGTAAAAAAGAAAG
The DNA here is from genome assembly GCA_024277895.1 of Bacteroidota bacterium. Lineage (GTDB taxonomy): Bacteria > Bacteroidota > Bacteroidia > Bacteroidales > JAADGE01 > JAADGE01. The sequence goes on from JAJRUH010000106.1 coordinate 23,945, forward strand.
AAATCCCCATTAAAAATACGATAAAACCCATTACTTTGGCTATAGTATGAACTGAATTTAATGCAAAAACAAATAATGCTAAAATTCCTATACCTGCAACAAAGTAATAATACGGAATGTCAAATATTAGTGTTAATCCTGCAACAGAACCCAAAATATTTCCTGCTTCATAGGCTGCACAACCCAAAACAATTGCAATAATAATAACAAATAAAATAACTGTTCTGCCGGATGTGTTTTCAAATTTTTTTGAAATTGCCTCGCCCAAATTCATTTGACTTCTGATGGTTAAACGAGCACTTGCTTCCTGTAAAAGCAGAGTTGCAAACGTAGAAAAAACTAATGCCCAAAGAAGTTGGAAGTTATAATAAACTCCGGCTTTTGTTGCTGTCGTAACTGTTCCCGGACCGATAAAAGCCGCTGCTACAACAGACCAAAACAAGATACTTAATATGCGTTTTCTTAAAGTCATTGAGTTTGGAAACACAAAGATATATTTTATTTTTTTAAATAACTTTGAATGTGGGTAATTAAATCATCGGGAGTAAAATCTTGTTTATCTCTTTCATCAAGAAATTTTTTTATTTCTTTAATAGGTTGAGGACGCTGCATCCAATCGCCGGATTTTATTTTTACGGGAGAGTTTCGTCTTTTATAAACAAAAGCAAACGATTTCTCCGTTTCCGGAAAATCGAAATCTTTATTTTTTAATTTCCAAATCGGTGCAATATCTAAATCATAACCCTTCGGAAACTCGCCCGAGGTGGTTTCAAGGTGGTCAATTCGTAATAAACCGGAATAATTCATATAATAAAGTTCCCCTAAGGTTGCGATATTTTTTATGTCAAAATCAATATACGTACTTCCGATTTCCGACAGCATTAACTGACCTTCAGTGTAATGCTTTCCTGCAAACAAACTGCCGTCTGTATAATAATCTAATCGTCCGCCTTTTCTTAAAGTTCCGAAAACAAAAAGTTTAACAGGAAAATCCGAATTATTTTTTATCATTTTTAATGATTACTTTTGCTGAATAATTTTTCGCAATATAATATTTCTGAAAATAATGAAGAAAAATATTTGTATATTTTGCTCATCAAGTGATGTGTTAGATGATATTTATTTTAGTACAGCTGTTTCCGTAGGAAAAAAGATTGCCGAAAATGATGATATACTTTTGTTCGGAGGGGCAAATGTAGGGATGATGAAAAAAATTGCACAAACAGTTAAAGAATATAAGGGTAAATTAATCGGTATTATTCCTCAGAAAATTAAAGATAATAATTTAGCTTGTAAAACTGTTGACGAACTTATCGTTACGCCCGATATGCACTCACGAAAAGCAAAATTAGAGGAAAAAGCAGATGCTTTTATTGCATTGCCCGGAGGTTTCGGCACCCTTGAAGAACTTTCGGAAGTGATTACATTAAAGCATTTGGGCTATCATAATAAACCGGTAGTTATTCTGAATATTAACGGATTTTATAATCATCTTTTGGCTTTTTACGATACACTTTATAATGAAAATTTTGCTAAATCGGAATATAAAAAATACTATTTTGTAACTGATAACACGGAAGATGCCTTTTATTATATTGAAAATTATAAAGCCGAAAAGGCTGTTTCCAAGTGGTTTTAAAATAAAAATATAATGTTGCAGGAAAATCAATATTCTTCAAAATTACTTAACAATGCGGTTGCCGAATTTTCAAAACTGCCGGGTATAGGCAATAAAACTGCTTTACGATTGGTTTTGCATCTTTTAAAAAAATCGGAAGAAGAAGTTAACCTGTTCGGTGAAACGATTATTGAGCTTCGTAAGAACATAAAAAAATGTAAAATATGTAAGAATGTTTCGGATAACGAAATTTGTGAAATATGTGCAGATGCTTCGAGAGATCAAAAAACAGTTTGCTTGGTAGAAAATATTAATGATGTTATTGCCGTTGAAAGAACCGGACAATATAAAGGTTTGTATCACGTTCTGGGCGGATTAATTTCACCGATGGACGGTATAGGTCCCGATAATTTGGAAATCAATTCTTTGATAGACAGAATAAAACAGTTTGATACAGAGGAAATTATATTTGCCCTAAATGCAACACCCGAAGGTGAAACTACGAATTTCTATACCTATAAAAAAGTATCAGATTTGGGTGTGAAAATTACGACTTTGGCAAAAGGTGTTTCAATAGGCAGCGAATTACAGTATGTTGACGAATTAACACTCGGTCGCTCAATATTAGACAGAATAAATTTTTCTCAATAATGAAATTAAACGATAAATTATCTGTTTCTCCGGTTCAAAAAATAACTTTCAGAAACAGAAATTATTTTCTGAAAAGAGACGATCTGATAAATCCGTATTTTAACGGGAATAAAGCACGTAAATTTGATTATTTTCTGAATACTGATTTATCAAATTATACAAAAGTTATTTCATATGGCGGGAATCAGTCAAATGCTATGTTTTCTCTTGCCGCTTTCGCAAAAATTAAAAAGCTTCAATTCGATTATTATCTTAAACCTTTACCTCTGTTTTTGAAGAAAAATCCCGCAGGAAACTTTAAATATGCTTTGGAATTGGGTATGAATTATATTGAATTGCCCGATTATGAAACATTTTTTCAAAAAATGTCTTCCGAAGATAAAACTTTTGATATTTTAGGTGAAAAATCATTACTGATAAGACAAGGAGGTGCTGAAAAAGAAGCCGAATACGGAGTAAAAAAAATGGCAGAAGAAATTAACGTTTGGGCAGAAAAGGGAAATATAAAAAAATTATCGGTTTTTATTCAGTCGGGTACCGGTACAACTGCATTATATCTTCAAAAACATTTGAATTTCAAAGTTTATACAACTCCGAATATCGGCGATAAAAATTATTTATTAAAACAGTTTGCTCTGTTAGAAAAAGATAAAACTAATTATCCCGTAATTCTGGAAACTAAGAAAAAATATACTTTCGGAAAACTTTACAGAGAATTTTATGACATTTGGAAAGAAATTTCGAAAGAAAACAATATTGAATTTGAACTGTTGTACGACCCGAAAACATTAATTGCTTTGGCAGAGTATAACAAAAATATTAAAGGTGAAATAATGTACATTCACAGCGGCGGTGTGGTAGGCAATGAAAGTATGCTGATGCGTTATAAATACAAGAAAATGATATAATTTTGCTTACTTTAAAAAAGTGTTCATAAATTTGTACGAATTATAACTTTATGCCGGTAATTCAGAAATTAATATAACTTATGAAATTGTCCGTAGTAATTGTAAACTATAATGTCAAGTATTTCTTGGCACAATGTCTTTTAAGTGTTGAAAAAGCACAAAAAGAATATACAAAACAATACGGGCAAAATTTAATTGAGATTTTTGTTGTCGATAATCATTCCAAAGACAATTCTTGCGAATATGTTAAAAAAGAATTTCCTGATGTAATTTTAATCGAAAATAAAAAAAATATTGGTTTTTCAGCTGCTAACAATCAGGCAATCAGGCAATCAAAAGGAAAATATGTTTTATTGCTTAATCCGGATACGATAATTCCGGAAGATACATTTGTTAAAATAATTGATTTTGCCGATAAACATCCCGATGCAGGCGGAATAGGCGTTAAAATGACAGACGGAAACGGAGTTTTTCTTCCCGAATCTAAAAGAGCATTTCCTTCGCCCGCAATTTCTTTTTACAAAATGTTCGGTTTGTCAAAACTATTCCCTAAATCAAAACGTTTCGGAAAATATCACCTGACGTATCTTGATAAAAATGAAATTCATAAAGTTGATGTTCTTTCCGGAGCTTTTATGTTGTTGAGAAAAACGGCATTAGATAAAATCGGCTTATTAGACGAAACTTTTTTTATGTATGGTGAAGATATTGATTTATCATACCGAATTGTTAAAAACGGGTTCTCCAATTATTACTTCCCTGAAATAAGTATCATCCATTACAAAGGCGAAAGCACAAAAAAAGGCAGTCTTAATTATGTTTTTGTTTTTTTTAATGCAATGATAATTTTTGCAAAAAAACATTTTTCGGGTAAAAATGCTTTTTTCTTTTCATTTTTAATAAAGGCAGCAATAATATTCAGAGCCGGCTTATCTGTCTTTAAAAGAATATTTTATACGCTTTTTATGCCTTTATCGGATGCCTTAATCTTTTATGCAGGATTTTATTTGATAAAGCCTTTATGGGAAAATATAAAATTTCACGGAGCAGGTCATTATCCTCCTGAATATATGCAATTTGCCGTACCTTTATACATTATCGTTTGGATAATATCAATTATTTTAGCAAAAGGATACCAACGTCCCTTTGATTCAAAACGAATATTTAAAGGTATTTTAAGCGGAACTTTTATTATTTTAATCATTTATTCTTTGCTTAATGAAAACTATCGATATTCTCGCTTATTACTTATAGCCGGTACAGTCTGGGCAATGTTTTTTGCTTGGTTGATAAGAGCAGTTTTTACAATTTTAAAAAGTAAATATTTTTCATTTCAAAATACAGAAAAAGAAAGATATTTAATAATAGCAGATGAGAGCGAAATTCAAAAAACAGAGAAAACTTTAAAACAATTTTCCGAAACCGATTTTACGGTTTTAAATATATCGGAATGCAATTATGATAAAATTAAAAAAACGCTGAAGCAAAAAATGATTTCATATTTTGTTTTATCCGTAAAAAAAATGACTTATTCCGAAATTATTTCATTTATCCAAAATCAATTTTTTATTAACCAAAGTAAATCAATTGCTTATACCGGCAAAGGATTTATTATTGAAAGTCATTCCGTGCTTGTTTCAGGAGAAATTTATGATGTTGAAGGATTTAATTTAAATAAAACAGATGTTAAAATTCAAAAAAGACTTTTTGATATAACCCTCTCACTTATGTTCCTGTTATTTTTTCCGATATTAATTTTATTAGTTGAAAATAAAAGAAATGTCTTTGCTAATATTTTGTCTGTTTTAAAAGGTGAAAAAACTTGGGTAGGCTATATTGAAACAAAGGAAAATGAATTATTGCCGAATATAAAACCCGGTATTTTAAATCCGGTTTCTTATCCGGTTTCTGACAGTGAGGAAATTATGAAAATAAATCAAAGATATGCACGTGATTTTCATTTGACCGATGATTTTTACATCACTTATAAATCATTTTCCGGAATTGGTCAGAAAAAGTTGTAATTTTTTAATTAAAATTCTATATTTGTCGCTATTGTTAAAAACCATTTTGGACACATGAAAAAAATAGTTTTAATTTTTTTGGTTTTATCTTTAAACGGATATCATACGTCAGCCCAATCAAGCAGAAAAGACGTTAAGAATTTTAATAATGCACTGGAGCTTATAGGTAATAAAAAATATTCTTCTGCAGGTAATATTTTAGAAGCACTTCTGCAAAAAGATTCTGATAATCTTGAATACACCTATTATAAAGGTATTTGTGAAGTAAATTCAGGTAACGATAATAAGGCTGTTGAGCATTTTGATGAAATTATTGCTGATTATGATAAAAACAAAAAAGATAATGAATATATTAAAGGTGCAATTTTTTATAAAGCCAAAGCATATCATAATCTGTATCAATTTGATGAGGAACTTGAAACATTAAACAAATTAAATTCGTTTGACCTTAAAGAGAATGAAAAAGAGCAGTTAAAAATAGCAATTGACGGAGCAAACAACGCAAAAGAAATATTTCTTAATTTTAAACCAATTATTGTTACTCGATTATCGGTTTTAAATTCCGGCTATGATGACCATACCCCCATTCCGACATCCGACGGTAAAAAATTATATTTTACTTCAAAACGACCGGGCGGAGTCAGCGGTGATAAACTAAGCGAAGAGGGAAAATACTATGAAGATATTTGGTTTTGGGACGGCAAAGATGCACCTGTTAATGTCGGACCTCCGGTAAACACTATGGGGCATGATGCAACCGGAGGATTATCTTTAGACGGTAAAATTCTGTTTATTTATCGTACAAAAGACGGCAAACCGGGTGATTTATATTCTGCCTCTTTAAATAGTAACAATAAATGGAATACACCGATTAAACTCGGTAAAAATATTAATAAAAGAAGAGCTGTAGAACGCCATGCAGCTTTATCTCCCGACGGTAAGAAATTGTATTTTTCTACAGATAAAAAAGGCGGAAAGGGCGGAAGAGATATTTGGGTGTCAGAAAAAAATGAAGACGGAACCTGGGGGAAACCGACTGACATAAATATCAATACAAAATATGACGAAGAAGCTCCTTATATGCTTGCCGACGGAGTAACTTTCTATTTCAGTTCGAAAGGATATAAAGGAATGGGCGGATATGATATATATAAGTGTATGCTGAAAAGTGACGGAACTTTTACAAAACCGCAAAATATCGGATTTCCTATAAACACTGTTGAAGATGATGTATTCTTCTTTCCCACAACAAATGAAGACGTTGCATACTTTACAAGAAGAAAAACAGATAATGCTGAAATTTACAAAACAATATTCCCTGATAATACATTAATTGTCCAAAGTTATGTTTTCGGCAAACAAACAGATAAAGAATTATATCCGATGAATGCCCATATCAATATTATTGATGTGAATTCTGATACAGAACCCGATGCCTATACTTTATCAATGCACAACGGAAAATATAAGTCAGTAGTAATTCCGGATAAAGATTATAAATTTGTGTATGAATCTCCTGATTATGTTTTTGATACCGAAGATATCAGTATAAAAGATATGACTAATCAAACAATGATTGAGAGAAAACCTGTTTTAGTTAAAATAGAGCAGGGAAAGACTGAGAAATATAAAAACATGTCTTTTGATAAAAATAAATCTGAATTGAATAATTATACGAAGAAGGAACTTGATATTATCGCTGATAACTTAAATAAATATGACAGTTTGGTTGTGAACTTTTCAACTGAAAAAAATACGAACAAAAGCAATAAATTATCTAATGACAGAAAGAAAAAAGTTGTTGATTATTTGAGGAATAAAGGTATTCCTGCAGATAAAATTTATATCGATTTATCTCCGCGAGATATTGTAAATAATAAGATGGAATATACAATTTACGATACGGAGAGTGTTAAAAAAGCCCTTAAGAATAAAGAAAATGAAATAGAAATTATAAATAAATCCGAATACATTGTTGAAATTGAAAATCTGTTTTTTAACTTCGATTCTCAGTCAATGCAAATTAAGAAGAATAATAATTTAGACTCATTAGCTGTATATCTTAAAAGAAATCCGAACTCGCGTATTGCTGTAATCGGATATACCGATGCCGTAGGAACTGTTTCGTATAACGACAAACTGTCAGAGAAAAGAGCTGTTTCTGTCAGTAAATATTTAAAAAAATCAGGAGTTAAAGAAAACCAAATTAAAATTCTCGGATACGGAGAAAATAATCCTGTGTCGCTTAATAAAAAAGACGGTAAATATTTTGAACCGTCAAAGAAATATAACAGACGGGTTGAATTCAAAGTACTTGTACAAGGTAAGCCCAATTTGAGAATTATTCAATTTAAAGAACTTCCGCCTGAGTATAAAAATTCAAATTATAACTCAGATTATAAAAGATAACTAAAAAAGCCCGCATCAACGGGCTTTTTTATTACTTCTGTTATCTTAATGTTCAAAAACATAAAAAGTTTAATGCTTTTTCTTTTGTTATAAACATATGTTCATTATCTTTGCATAAGAATTATACTTTTTGTTCTTTATTTAGCAGATATTTGTATAGTTCTTGTATAAAGTATTTATGAACTTTTGTTCTTTATTGTAATTAGTTATTAATTAAAAAAGGAGGTAATTATGCCCGGATTTGACAGAACAGGACCTCTCGGAAGAGGGGCAATGACAGGAAGACGTATGGGATATTGTGCCGATACAAACGGTGTCGGTAATGCTTTCAGAGGCAGAGGACACGGATTCGGAAGAGGTTTCGGGTTCGGCAGAGGATTTGGTTACGGCAGAAATTTTTATGAAGTCGCGAATCCCGATGTTTCGGAAAAAACTGCTGTTGAAAATGAAATCAATACCCTGAAAGACCAACTTACGTTCTTAGAAAAACGGCTTTCGGAATTAAAAGATGAAAGCTGATGTATTTCATCGGATGATTAATTTCATCCGATGAATTTATTTTAAGTTTAAATTTAAAAAATCAAACAAAATGGGAATTTTTCAAACAGGTAAAGGTCTCGGCAGAGGAGACGGAAAAGGTCTCGGACGCGGACAAGGTCACGGAAGAAATAACGGAGGTGCCTTCGGAACGGGCGGATTTTGTGTTTGTGCAAAATGCGGAGAAAAAATACCGCATCAAAGAGGTGTAAAGTGTACAACAATAAAATGCCCCGCTTGCGGACACACAATGATTCGTGAAGAACTTTTGAAAAAAAAATAAATATTGCAGGTAAAGATAAAACCACGGGAATAATATAGATTTTTCGTGTTATCTGTGTGAAATTAAAGTCAGATGAAAATAGCAATTGCAAGCGGAAAGGGAGGAACGGGAAAAACAACATTATCGACAAATTTGGCATCTTATCTTGCCGAATCCGATAATGTTGTTTTGGTTGATTTAGACGTTGAAGAACCGAATTCAGGGTTGTTTTTGGAAAGAAAACTTATTCATTCCGAAGAAAAATTTAAAATGATTCCGGAATGGATAAAAGATAAATGTACACTTTGCGGCGAATGTCAGAAAAATTGTAACTATCATGCAGTAATTCAACTCGGAACAATGATTTTGGTTTTTCCGGAATTATGCCATTCTTGCTATGCTTGTTCCGAATTGTGCCCTGTCAATGCCCTCCCGATGAAAGAGAAAAAAATCGGCGATTTATCTCATTACAAAGCCGGTAATTTGGATTTTATCGAAAGTAAATTAATGATTGGGGAGGAACAAGCAGTTCCGTTAATAAAACAAACCATAAAATATACGGATTCAAATTTTGAAGGTATTAAAATCTTTGACTCTCCGCCCGGAACTTCTTGTCCGGTTATTGAAGCAGTGAAAGATGCGGATTTTATAATTCTGGTTACCGAACCTACACCTTTCGGTCTTAACGATTTAAAACTTGCGGTTGAAACGGTTCGCGAGTTAAATAAAAAATTCGGTGTTGTTATTAACCGATTCGGAATCGGGAATAATGATGTTATCGAATATTGTAATAATGAAAATATTCCGATTTTGGCAAAAATACCGAACAGCAGAAAAATTGCCGAATTATATTCGAAAGGTGAATTGTTGTATAATTCAATTCCGGAAGTAAAAGAAGAATTGATAAAAATTAAAGATTTTATTTTTTCAACAGCAGAAGAAGGTGTGAAGTGAAAGAAATAGTTATAATTTCAGGAAAAGGAGGAACCGGAAAAACTTCGGTTACTGCATCTTTCGCCGTTTTGGCAAAAAAAAGTGCAGTTATTGCCGATTGCGATGTCGATGCTGCCGATATGCATATTTTAATGCAACCCGATTATTATAAAAGTGAAGAATTTTTCAGCGGAGAGCTTGCCGTTATTCAGCAAGAAGATTGTATTCAATGCGGAGAATGTAAAGAAGTATGCCGTTTTGATGCAATTGACTTAATTAACGGGAAATATGTCGTAAATCCTTTGAGCTGTGAAGGTTGCGGATATTGTTCAAAAATTTGTCCTACGCATACCATATTAAATATTGATTTGAATGTCGGGAATTGGTATATTTCAAATATCCGAACCGGCAGTAAAATGGTTCACGCAAAATTGGCAATAGGTGCGGATAATTCCGGAAAATTGGTTGCCCAAGTTAAAAATAAGGCGAAAGAACTTGCCGAACAGGAAAATAAAGAATTTGTGATTGTTGACGGTTCGCCGGGTGTCGGATGCCCTGTTGTTTCGTCGCTTTCGGGGGCATCTTATGTTGTGTTGGTTACGGAACCTACGGTTTCCGGCTTGCACGATTTAAAAAGAGTGTATGAATTGGTGAAAAAATTCAATATAAAAGCCGGTTGTATTATTAATAAACACGACTTGAATAAAGAAGTTTTCGAAAAGATTGATGACTTTTTAGAAAGTGAAAAGATTGATAAATTGGCAAATCTTCCTTACAATAAGGCATTTACCGAAGCTATGACGGAGGGTTTAACCGTAGTTGAATATAAAAATAATGAAATTAAAAGTGTATTAAAAAATACTTGGAATAAAATAATTAAAATTATTAATGAAAAATAAAAGAAAATGAAGATAGCATTTACGACAAAAGGAAAAGATTGGAATGCAATGATGGATCCGCGTTTCGGAAGAACCGAATATTTTTTTGTTTACGATGACGAAACAGAAGAAATAATTGTTGAAGATAATTCGGATTCAACACAAGAAGCACACGGAGCAGGACCCAAAACGGCTCAAAAACTTTTCGATTTACAGGCAAAAATTTTAATTACCGGTAACGGACCCGGCGGAAATGCAGGTGTTGTTTTGGAAAAAGCAGGAATTGAAATTTATACAGGTGCAGGCGAAATGACCGTAAAAGAAGCTTATGAGGCATTTAAAAATAATAAATTGCCTTTATTCAAATAAAAAATACCTAAATATAGCTATTGTGCTATATCAAAGTAGTATTTATTTTTGTAAGAAAATATTAAGCAAAAATAAATTTATAAATAATGAAAAAATATACAGTATCAGAAGAATGTATCGCTTGCAGAGCTTGTGTTGACGTGGCAGATTCTAATTTTGAAATAAATGACAAAAATATTGCTTATTTAAAAAAACAACCTGAAAATAAAGAAGAGGAAGAGCAATGTGAAGAAGCATTAAATATTTGTCCTGTTAATGCAATTTCAAAAATAAATTCGGAGTTGACCCCAAATATTGAGCCTGTTTTATCAAAATCTAATATTAAAGAAGTTTTGGATAAATATCCGGCACTTAAAGATGTTTTGATAAATTTATCTCCTAAATTTAAGAGGATGCAAAATCCTGTTATTTATAATTCTTTAGCAAAATTTGCTACATTTAAAGATGCAGCAAAAATTACCGGGCTTTCTGTTTGTGAAATACTTCATACAATTAATACTTTTCTCGGAATAGAAGATAAGTTAATTAAAAATATGCCTGAATGTATTTCTGTACAAAAAACTGAAGATATTTTAAACAGTACTGATATTTATTGGACAGAAAGTTTCGAAAGATATCTATATAATTTCGATACCTTGGATGAGATGATTCGAAAGATATCCGAATTGAAACCTCAACAAAATATTGTAATTTTATCTGTTGAAAATCCTACAGAACTTATTAAAGTTGCTGAAGGTTTGAAATTAATTTATAATATTCAAAAGCATAATGAATATCGTTTATCTGTTTTTAATCCGGTAAATGAAAAAAAATTAATTCCTTGGAAAGAACGAAAAAATGAATTTGAAATTTTGGATGTTCGATATATGCAATCTGACCCTTTTGATATTATTATAAAAAAATCTTATGAAGTAAAAGAAGACAGCGGGTTTGTTTTAATACAACGATTTGAACCGATTCCGATTATTAATATGCTCACTGAAATGGGCTTTGATACAATAAGTGAACAAATAAATCCACAAGAGATTCGGGTTTATTTTTATAAAACAATAACAGATAAAAAAATTGACAGTATTAAAAATAATAAAAAACCCGATGTCGTAATACAATCGGCAACTCCTGTTGCATATCCCGTGATTATGAGGTTGTTACAGTCTGAAAAAATTCGTAATTCAATTAATATAAAAGAGCTGAAAGTTTGGGAAGAAACTGAAAAACATTTATCTTGGATTGTAAGCGGCAAAGCTGATATAAGTTTTTCTGCATTAGTCACATCTGCCAGGTTGAAGGATAATGATGTCATAATACCGGCACTTTTTGTGTGGGATAATTTTGTTATTTTAACTCGTTATAAAGCAACAAGTTTTAATGATATAAAAGGAAAAGACATTTATACACCTTTATTTGAAGAAGCCCCGCCGGCAAAGATTACAAAATATTTATTGAAAGCAGGAGGTTTTAATGTTAATGATTTCAAATTTATTTACGGAAAACCTTTCGGAAGACCGGAAAAAATTTATGCCGATTTTGTTTCAGGTAAAGCTGATACTGTTATTTTACGAGAACCTGAGGCAAGTTTTGCAAGAAAAATAATGCAGGACAGGGGCGAAGAAATTTCAGTAATTTCATATAATAAAATTTGGAATGAAATAAATAAAGATTTCGGAAGTTTTCCGAATGCCGGTGTTGTTTTAAAAGGAGAATTTACCAGAAAATATCCTGAAATAACAAAAGTTTTTCTTGAAGAACTGAAAGCGGCGGTTAATTGGGTAAATGAAAATAAAAGGGCTTCTGCAGAATTGTCTTTTGATATGATGAGACAACCTGTTGACAGGGTAGAAACATTTTTAAATAATGTTAATTTTGAATATGTTGAAGGTGATTTGTTAGTCGAAAAAGTTAAAAAATATTTTGATATTTTGATAAAACAAGGGATTGTAGAATCTGAAATAACGGATGATTTTTTAAATATTTTTAGAATATAGTATAAGTGTTTTTGCAAATTTGAATAAATATGTCGTAACTTGTATATGAATTAATTTATTTACTAAAATAAGGAGGAATTATTATGAAAAATTTATTGAATTTATATGACGATTTGAATTGGGAAAACGCTGACGAATATTTTAAAGGGACTTTAAGAAAAGTATTAAGAGATGAAAACGGCGCAAGAACGGTTTTGTTAAAATTACCTGCCGGATTTCATATGGCACCGCATTCCCATATCACTGTTGAACAGCATTTTGTGCTTGAAGGCGAATATGAAAGCAACGGTAAAAAAATTCCGAAAGGGTCATATCAAATATTTGCCGAAGGCGATGAACACGGACCCTTTACATCTGAACACGGAGCTTTAATTTTGGTTATTTGGGATTCGGTAAAGTAATATTCTTGAAAAAAAAGTAATTATGTTAACAAAAGAAGATGTAATTAAAAACATTTCGGATGTTATGCATCCGGCAATTAATTTTTCATTGGTAAAACTCGGAATTGTAAGCGATGTAAAAGTTGAAAATAATACGGCAACGGTTATGTTTGCTCTACCTTTTCCGAATATTCCCATTCTGTATGATTTAATTTTTTCAATTTCTCAACCTGTAATGGATATGGGTTTGGAATTCAAATATGAAACTCGAATTATGTCAGAGCAGGAAAAAAACGATTTTTTAAAACTTGAAGCCGAGGGCTGGAAAGGATAATCGCAGAAACATTTTGCGGCTGTTTCCGTGGTTTGCGGTTGTTTTTTAGTTTCCGCGGTTTACGGTTGATTTTTTCAGCTTGCGACTGAAAAATAATAGAAATGTATTTAAACATAACTTTCAAATATTTTTGTGCAAGTTTGTGTTATCTGTGTGATTTTATGTGTAAGTATATATAGTATCGGAAAAATGATAATAACGGAAATTATTCATACATTAAAACACGCTTTGGTTATTACGGGTTTTGTTTTTGTAATGATGCTTGCCATTGAGTATATTAATGTTCAAACAAAAGGATTATGGCAAAAAGCGGTTTCCGGAAACAAACTTAAGCAATATATTTTTTCCGGTTTGCTCGGTGCCGTACCCGGATGTTTGGGAGCATTTACTTCCGTAAGTATGTTTACTCACGGAATGCTTTCAATCGGGGCAATTGTAACAACAATGATTGCTACAAGCGGTGATGAAGCATTTGTTATGTTGGCAATGTTTCCCGAAAAAGCAATTATTTTAACTGTTATTATTTTCGGAATCGGAATTTTTGCAGGTTGGCTGACCGATAAATTTTTAAAACCCGAAAAATCCAAATTAAAACTTAAAGAACCCGGATTTGCAATTCACCAAAACGACAAATGCGTTTGTTTTAATAAAAAGAATATTTTCTTGCAACTGATAAAACCTTCTGTTTACAGAATTGTCTTATTTGTATTATTAGTCGCATTAATTACGGGGATTTTAACCGGAGTTTTAGCCGGAAATTCAAAAGAATGGATTCGAATAACGGTTTTAGTCGCTGTCGGATTTTCATTATTTATTGTATTAAGCGTTCCCGACCATTTTTTGGAAGAACATCTGTGGAAGCACGTTGTAAAAGTGCATTTGCCGAGAATTTTTCTTTGGACATTCGGAACTTTGCTGGTTTTTGCGGTTTTAATGAAATATATAAATATTGAAAATTGGATTTCTTCAAATATGTTTTTTGTTTTGTTAATTGCCGTATTGGTCGGAATAATTCCGGAATCCGGACCGCATTTAATATTTGTAACCCTGTTTGCACAAGGCACAATTCCGTTCAGCATTTTGCTCGCAAGCTCAATTGCTCAGGACGGGCACGGAATGTTGCCTCTTTTGGCAGAATCAAAACGAAGTTTTGTTGTTGTTAAAATTATTAATATTATTTTCGGTTTTTCTGTCGGCTTGCTCGGTTTGTTAGTGAGATTTTGATAACTAAATACTTATAATATGGATTTAAAATTTGCATTTGCAGTTAATAATGAAGGTGAATTTCAGGAAAAACATTTCGGTGATGCCGACAAATATCTTATTTATGAACACGATTCAAAAAAAATGATTTTTATTGATGAAATAATTAATAAAAACAGGGATATAGATGAAAATCACGGTTCCGAAAAAAAAGGGAATGCCGTTATTGATTATTTGAAAAAGGTAAATGTTAATGTGCTGGTGTCAAAACAATTCGGTCAAAATTTGAAAATGATTAACAAACACTTTGTTCCTGTTCTTATTGCAGACGAGAATATTGATAATTCGATTAAATTTCTTGAACAAAATGTATTTCCTATTTATAAAGAATTAAGAATTAAAGATTCGGACTATAATATTTTTCGCGTAAAAAACGGTGTTTTAAGATAGGGCTTGCTAAAAAGCTCAGATGTGCGTCTATTTTGAATTTTGTGAGATGTAGATGTATATAAATACTTCAAATTGAATAAAATACAAAAGAGATGTGCAGCTGAGCAGCAAAAATTCGGTAGTTTTATCAAAAAAAGTGCAAAGGTTTCAAGATGTTTAATTCAAAAACCTCGCACTTTATCACAAAAATACAAGTATAAAGTGTTGAATTACAATATATTTAGCGTTTTTTAGCAAGCCCTAAGATAATTTATTTCGAAGGTTTATTGTTTTTGTATTAGAAATAAAATACTGAAACATAAATATATATTCATAAGTTTTCTGTGTAATCTGTGTGAATTTAAAAAAAAATATAATGAAAATTTCAATACTGACTGAAAATACCGCATCGCCATATTTTACGGCAGAGCACGGATTATCTTATTTTATTGAACACGACGGCAAAAAAATACTTTTTGATACCGGAGCAACTGATGTTTTTCTTAAAAATGCCGAAAAATTAAAACTTGATGTAACCGAAGCAGATGTATTTGTTTTAAGTCACGGACATTGGGACCACGGAAACGGACTTAAATTTCTGAACTTTCCCGGGAAACCGTTAATATGTCATCCCGATGTTTTTATGAAGCGTTATCAAAAAAATACAAACGAATATATCGGCATTAATTCCGATTTTGATGAATTGAATACAAAATTTCAGCTGATTCGAACAAAAAAAACGTATCAAATTTCCGAAAACATATTTTTTCTCGGAGAAATTCCTCGATTAAATTCTTTTGAAGCTCAAACAACAAGTTTTAAAGATGAAGCAGGAAATGATGATTTTGTTCCTGATGATTCTGCTCTTGCAATAAAAATTAATGATGAAATAGCCGTTATTACAGCTTGCTCGCATTCCGGAATTTGTAATATTATCGAATATGCCGAAAAAGTAACCGAATTGTCGAAAGTAAAACTTGTTATCGGCGGATTTCATTTAAAAAAGAACGATTTTCAGACAAAAGAAACAATTAAATATTTCAAAAAAAATAAGATAAAACAAATTTTGCCGTCACATTGCACACAACTTCCGGCACTGGCTGCTTTTTACGATGCTTTTAAAATTGAGCAAGTAAAAGCCGGTATGGTATTTAACCCGTAAGTCGTCTCTTTGAGGCGACAATTGTAAGCCGTCTCTCAGAGGCGGTAACTGTAAGCCGGCTCAGAGGCGACAATTGTAAGTCGTCTTTTAAAGGCGACAATTATAAATCGTTTCTCCGGAACGATAAATTTTAAATATATGAAGACTTATTTCGAATGTATCCCGTGTTTTATGCAGCAGGCTCTGAAAGCCGGCAAAATGACGGCAAAAGATAACCGTCAGCTTAAAACAATTCTTGATGAAACAGGATGTTTGGTGAAAACATTTTCTATGCAAAGTACGCCTGCGGAATACGGTGCGGAAGTTTATAAATTGATAAGAAAAATTACCGGTGTTGAAGACCCTTACAAAGAAATAAAACAACAAAGTATCAAAGAGGCAAAAGAATTATATCCCGAATTAAAAAACATTGTTAAAAATTCTGAAAATAGGCTGTTGACAGCCGTACGCATTGCAATTGCGGGAAATATTATTGATTTCGGCGTAAATAAAAAATTTAATTTAAAGGAAGATGTTCAACGTATTCTTACACAAAATTTTGCCGTTTTAGATTTTGATACTTTTAATGATGCGGTTCAAAAAGCAAAAACTATTTTGTATATCGGAGACAATGCCGGAGAATCGGTTTTCGATAAATTATTAATTGAAGAAATGTCTGATAAAAAAGTTATTTATGCCGTAAGAGAAATTCCCGTAATTAATGATGCCGTTTATGAAGATGCCGTTGAATCCGAACTTGATGAAGTTGCCGAAATTATTTCATCAGGTGCAAAAGCTCCGGGAACAATTTTAAATCAATGCAACGAAAATTTTCTGAATATTTTCAATACGGCAGACCTTGTTATAAGCAAAGGGCAGGGGAATTATGAAGGATTATCGGATGTTAAGCGTCCTTTATTCTTTTTGTTGAAAGCAAAATGCAGCGTTATAGCTCGTGATTTGAAAATAAACGAGAACGATATTATTTTGAAAGGAATAAATATCTCTTAATTTATAAAACACAGTTTTTTATTTCTGAAATCTGTGTGATATTAACATTTAAAACATAAAACAATGAGCAAAAAAACAAAAATCGGAATTATAATTTGCGATCGTTATCGTAATTGTGCCGGCGGAAAATGTTTCAGAGCACTGCAAAACCGTGAAGGTGCTTTTGATATTTATAAAAATGATGAGGATGTGGAATTAGTCGGATATACAAGTTGCGGCGGTTGTCCGGGCGGAAATATAGAATATGCTCCCGAAGAAATGAAAAAAAACGGAGCCGAAGTTATTCATCTTGCAACGGGCTTTGTAGTAGGATATCCGCCTTGTCCGTATATTGATGATTTTAAAGCCGTTATAACAGAAAAATTTAAAATGAAAGTTGTTGTAGGAACGCATCCGATACCGCAAAAATATTTGGATATTCACGGTAAAACAGGAACTTGGAAATCGGAAGCTTGGCAAGAAAAAATAAAACCGACTATGACTGATGAAAAAACTCGAATTGATTATAATTAAATTCAGTATAAAAAATAACGGCACTCCGAAAAGTCATCAAGTGAATCATTCTGTAAGTAGGGCTTGCTGAAAAGCTCACAGGTGCATTAGATTTCAAGTTTCTCGTTTGAAGTCGTATATAAATACTTTAAATTTGCAAGTCATCGTATCAATGTGTCAGCAAACAGCCTGTTAGGTTTAAACCTGTGTTACTTAAATTGAAATAGTTATACGATGACTATCAACCGGATGGTGTGCCTGTGGGCAGTTAAAATATTTTACACAAGTGCAGGGAAATAGGGTGAAATGAATTAAAAACCTTGCACTTGTATATGTAAATAATCTTATAAGTAACTGAAACACAAATATATTAGCGTTTTTCAGCAAGCCCTA
>JAJRUH010000107.1 GCA_024277895.1 Bacteroidota bacterium
AAGAACAAATTTTGATGAAGAATCACTTAACGAACTTGCAACGTCAATAAAAGAACTTGGAATAATTCAACCTATTACAATAAGAAAAATACGCGAAAATAAATATCAGCTTATCACAGGCGAAAGAAGATTACGAGCTTCTAAAATAGCCGGGCTCAAAACTATTCCTGCCTATATAAGAACCATTGAAGATCAATCATTGCTTGAAATGGCACTGGTTGAAAATATTCAACGTGAAGACCTTGATGCCATAGAAATTGCAATTAGCTACCAACGCCTTATTGAAGAATGTAAACTTACTCAGGAAAGCTTAAGTGAAAGAGTTGGCAAAAAACGGTCAACTGTTAGCAATTATCTGCGCCTTTTAAAGCTCCCGGCCGAAATTCAGTTAGGTATAAGAAGCAATCAAATTCAAATAGGTCATGCTAAATCGCTTATTAGCATTGAGGATGAAAACACGCAATTAAAACTTTTTTATCGAATTATTAACCAGGATTTATCAGTTAGAAAAGCCGAAGAATTAGTCAGAGAATTAAAAAATAAAAAAGCTAAAAAAAATACTGACAATAAGAACCTTCCCGGAGAGTACGACCAACTTAAAAATCAGTTATCAAAATATTTTAATACAAAAATCCAGTTTAACATAAACAATAACGGCAAAGGTAAAATCGTTATTCCATTTAAATCAGATGATGAATTAGAACACATCATAGGAATATTCGATAAATTGAATTCTTAAAACGTTGAAAAAAACATTTCGTACATTATTACTTAAATTAATCAAGCCTGCCACTTTATTTGGTTTTTTATTTTTTTTTATACTTTGTAATGTTGATGCAAACAATTATACATTATTTAGTAAAAAAGATACTATAAAAGCTTGGCAAATAAGACATAACCCAATACTTTCACCAGTATTGTCAGCTACAGTACCCGGGTTAGGACAAATATACAACAGGAAAATATGGAAAGTACCTATCATTTATGGTGGTTTTTATGGTTTATTTTATGCGTACAACTATAATAACACAGGGTATAAAAATTTCTATTATGCATTCGTTTCCTACCCAAAACAAAATACAAGTTATACCGGAACACCTTATCGTGAACAATTGGCGAGTACTGCTAACTATTATAAAAAATACAGAAGCTTAAGCCTTATTGGAATTATTGGTTGGTATACTTTAAACATTATTGACGCCAGCATTGATGCTTATACTCTAAAGGCCAACATTTTTGCCAAAGGTAAAATACATAGCCCGCAAAGAGCTGCCGTTCTTTCTGCTGCATTACCCGGATTAGGGCAACTCTACAATGGTAAATGGTACAAAGTTCCATTTATTTACGGCGGATATGCAGGGCTTTATTTTGGTTGGCAGTTTAACAATAAAAATTTCTCATTATACAACGATATTTACAAAAATATTCCTCGTGATGCCCCAACCGATTCTTTATACACAGTTGAAGGATATGAATTGACTAAAGATAATGTTTACAAAGCCCAGGAATATTACAGAAGATACCGCGATTTAAGCCTGATAGGCGTTGGAATGCTTTATTTATTAAACGTTATTGATGCTACTGTTGATGCTTATATGTTTAATTATGACATTTCAGACGATCTTTCCTTGGAAATACAACCCGATTTTATTGATGTAAATTCTATTTATTACAGCAACCAAAATCCGGTAGGATTAAAACTTACGTTTAAATTTTAATAATCCGTTTATCTTTCCTTATTTTGCACCCTTATTTACAGTTAACAACCAAATAATGAATATAGCCAAACCTACACTATATTGCGTTAATAATTCAAAATTCGAAATTATTAATTACAATCAGATATACCGGAAAATGTTCATCCCATTTTTAATGAAGAAATTTATACTTAAGATGATAAATATTATTCGGTATAAATATCAACTATCTGTTATTATACTCAGTTTTTTTTCCATTAATGGATTTGCAAATTATACCGGAACCGATTCAACAAATTTAATTGAGAAAAATAATCCGTTGGCATACAGCGATAACCTCGACAGCCTTTTGAATGACTGGTATGTTTCTAATTCTTTAGTTCCTGTTCAAACCGACACCATTTTTATTGACATAGAAAACCTTGATTTAAAGGAATTTAACGATTCTGATTATATAAAACGAATTGAAGAATTACCTGATTTTATTGAATTATCGTATAATAAAGTTGTACGTAATTTTATTCATTTATATACGAATGAAAAACGGGATTTAGTTTCAAAAATGCTGGGATTATCTAATTATTACTTTCCTATTTTTGAAGAAATTTTAGATGCTAATAATTTACCACTTGAATTAAAGTATCTACCGGTAATCGAATCAGCTTTAAACCCACGAGCTATTTCACGTGCCGGAGCAACCGGAATTTGGCAATTTATGTATTCAACAGGCAAAATGTATAAACTGGAAATTAATACATATGTTGACGAAAGAAGAGACCCTGTGAAATCTACAGAAGCTGCTGTTCATTTTTTAAGCGATTTATATAACATATACCATGATTGGATCTTGGCAATTGCAGCGTATAATTGCGGTCCGGGAAATGTAAATAAAGCAATAAGGCGTTCGGGTGGAAGAACAGATTTTTGGGAAATATATTATCGTTTACCACGTGAAACAAGAGGCTATGTTCCGGCATTTATTGCAGCATCTTATGTCATGAATAATTACCAATATCACCAAATTCAACCTGCAAATTCTTAATTTCCTTATGCATGCGATACATTAATTATTACTGAAAAGTTACATCTAAAACAAGTTTCTGAAGTATTGAAAATACCTCTAACCTTACTTGAAAATTTAAATCCACAATACAGGCACGATATTATTCCTACTTCTAAAAAAGGTTATTCGCTTACAATTCCAACAGAATATACAATGCAATTTATTGATTTACAAGATTCAATTTTTAATTATAAAGATTCGGTATTTTTCAATAAATCAATTGTTAAAGATAATCCGAAATATGCATATTCACAATATGTTCATGAACCACCCAAAGGAAATTATTCAAAATTATATTATACCGTTAAATCAGGTGATAATATTGGATACATTGCTGAATGGTACCATGTAAGGGCTTCTGATATCAGATATTGGAATAATATACATAGAAATCTTATTCGTGTTGGACAAAAGTTAGTTGTTTACGTTCCAAAGAGCAAAGCCGGCAAATATAAAAATTTAAACAACCTTACATTTGCACAAAAACAGAAAACTTTAGGAATAAAAGTTGAAGAAAAAACATCAAAAAATAAAATATACAATTATCCTGAAGGAACAGATTTTATTACTTACACAGTTAAAAGAGGTGATACTTTTTGGGAAATTGCAAAAAAATATGATGGTGTTACGGAATCAGACATTATGCTTTTAAATAATATTTCAGATGCACGTGCATTATCTTACGGACAGGTTTTAAAAATAAAACCTGTTAATTAGAGTTAGCAATAAAATTGCCTGTTTCTTTTACACATTTCCTAACAAAAATATTGACATCCCAATCGGGTATAACACAATATTGGGTGTCTTATTGCAAAGACAGTTCTACTAATGCTAAAATATTATTCAACCAATAAAT
>JAJRUH010000108.1 GCA_024277895.1 Bacteroidota bacterium
CCACAGGCACACCATCTTTCAAATTTCTCTTATTTCACAGTATTTATATACGACTTCAAACGAGAAACTTGAAATCTAATGCACCTGTGAGCTTTTCAGCAAGCCCTAAATAGAATAAACAGAGCTTAACAATAAAAAAAGACTTTCATTTTGACAGTCTTTTTTTATTCGAAAATATAATATCTTGATTTTGAACCAAAAATATTGATCAGACACAGCTCTGTCGTGTATATTAAAAAACTGCATTAATATTTTTCAAAAGGTTCCCAAACTTTTTTTCGGTATTTTTCTCTGTCAAAATGTTCACAATCATCAACAGAATGAACTTCCGAAATTGTATAAGCGGCTTTGTGCATATATTGATAAGCTCTGTTTGCCGATTCACCCATATTTATAAAAACTGATTCACCGTCTTTTATCAAACCTCTTTTAAGTGCTTCGAAGAAACCGAGCAATCCGGCAGCCGAAGCAGGTCCTATTTTTATTACACGCTCGTAAGCAACGAGACGTATCATATCCAAAGCCAAATCTTCCTTTACGGGAAATATTTCTCCGCCGCTTCGTTTTACGAGAGGTCCCATTAAAGGATACATCCCCGGATTTCCGGTAGCTATGGTAGGAATAAGCACTTCAGGATTTTCATAGATAGGATAATCTTTTTCCCAGCCTTCGGGATAATTATTTTCTTTAGCTTTTTTCCAAGCATCAGCCATAGGAGCACATCTGTCGCCCTGCGAAAGCAAGAATCTGGGAAGTTTTCCGAAAATATTAAGTTCTTCAAAATCTTTAAATGCTTTTTCTACGGCAAAAGGTCCCGTTCCGCCGCTTAATGCCTGAATATATACATCGGGGATTTTACCGAGCAGACGTATCATTTCAAAAACTTGTGTTTTTTTTGCTTCAAGACGCAGCGGATCAAGATTTCCGCCGGTAATTAAGGCATTATATTTTTTTGCATATTCGGCGGCAACTTTTTTTGCGTAAGCATAATCGCCCTGCACGTGAAACACTTTTTGTCCGTAGGCACTGATATGAGCCATACTGTCGCTGAAAGCATCTCCGGGCATAAATATTGAGCATGAAATTCCGGCTTTCGCCAAATAATGAGCAAATGCTGTAGCCGTATTTCCGGTACTTGCTACAACATATTCTTTGATCCCGTGTTCTTTCAAAACGCTTGCAGCAACTGCACCTCCCTTATCTTTAAAAGTTCCGGTTGCAAAACTTTTGTCATTTCTGTTTATAAAAACTTCAAGATTAAGATTGTATTGTCTTTTTGCATAATCTTCAAAAAAGGACCAGCGTTCGATAGGTGCTACTCCTTCACCGTCGGTTACAATATTTTCTTTATTTTCTAAAGGAAGAAAATCAAAATAATGCCATAAACTTTCGGGTTTTGCATCTTTTCCGATAAGTTCTTTTATCCGTTCTTTTGGTGTATTGTAAATTGTATCAATCTTATTATCACCGCATTTCGGGCATTTTTGCCCACCTTCAAACCATTCTTTAAAACCTTCGATTTCTTGTCCGCAAGTTTTACATTTGAAATAAAATTTTTTGCTCATATTGCTTTTTTTTGCAAAGATAAAAATTATAGAATGCCGGAGATAATGATTTTTTACATATATGAAAGAATGCGTTTTTTAACTTTAAAATAATGAAAAATTCCGTACGAAAAAAGCAATAATGCAATAATCATTAAAATAATTCCGAGAATGTAGATATTCTTTAATGCTTGTAATTTAATAATTGCCAATCCGGAACTCAGCATTACCACAAATGATCTGAAAAAGGCTAAAAACGTACGTTCATTTGCTAATTTTGTCCTGTCGATTGCTAACTTTTCACTGACAGTTAATATATGTTTTTCATTCATAAAGTATTCTGAAGGATTTAATAAAGGTCTATTTTTTTGCAATAAAATACGGATTAAGTAAATTTTCTTTATTATAATTTAAAGGTGAACTGTCAATTTTGGTTACACTTCCTCCGGCAGCTGTTACAATGGCATGTCCGGCAGCGATATCCCACTCCATAGTGGGTCCGAAACGAGGATAACTATCGGCTTTGCCTTCGGCAATCATACATAATTTCAGCGAACTTCCTCTGCTTATTATTTCAATTTTGCCATGTTCTTTTTCTAATTTCTCAAAAGCTTCTTTTGTTTCGTCATTCATATGCGAACGACTGCCGACAACCGTAAATATTTCTGTTTTATCAACCGGTAATTTTTCGGAAATATCAATCAGAAATTCAAGATTTTCAATTTCTAAACCCATCCACTGCAAATAATCCATTTTATATGCTCCGATGCTTTTTTCGGCAAAATATAAAATTCCGTTTACGGGAATATAAATTACTCCGGCTACGGGAATATTATTTTCAATTAATGCTATATTTACCGTAAAATCACCGTTTTTTTTAATAAATTCTTTTGTTCCGTCGAGCGGATCGACCAGCCAAAATAATTCCCAATCTTTTCTTTCCGAATACGGAATATCTTTTCCTTCTTCGCTTAATACAGGCAAGTTTGTTGTCTGCAAAATTTGCATAATTACATTGTGTGCATTTTTATCGGCTTGCGTTAAGGGTGAGTTATCGGCTTTTATACTTGTATGAAAATCATTGCTTTCATAAACTTTCAGAATTGCTTTACCGGCTTGAACCGATGCTTTAATTGCCGTAAGAATTAAATCTTTTACATATTTTTTGTCTGCCATAATTTGTTTTTATTTTCTGTTATCTGCAATTTATCCTCTTGAGAAACTTGTGTTTTGTCGCCCGGAGAGAGACGTTTTACAATTATCGCCTCAGAGAGACGACTTACAACTGTCGCCTCAGAGAGACAACTTACATTCTGTGTGTATATGAAGAATTTGCTTGTGCCGCAGGCATAATTAAAATATCATTGATGTTTACATGCGGCGGGCGTGTTACTGCAAATTCAACAGCTTCTGCAATATCCTGTGCATAAAGAGGTGTCAACCCTTCATAAACTTTATCGGCTTTTTCTTTATCTCCCAAACGCACAAGTGAGAACTCAGTATTTACTGCTCCGGGAGAAACCGATGTTACTTTAATACCGTACGGTAACATATCAATACGCATAGCTTTTGTTATGGATTCAACAGCATGTTTGGTTGCACAATACACATTTCCTTTTAAATAAGTTTCTTTACCGGCTATTGATGAAATATTTACGATATGTCCTGATTTTCTTTCAACCATTTTAGGCATAATTGCACGCGAAATATACAGCAAACCTTTTACGTTGGTATCAATCATTTTTTCCCAATCGTC
The DNA here is from genome assembly GCA_024277895.1 of Bacteroidota bacterium. Taxonomy (GTDB): domain Bacteria; phylum Bacteroidota; class Bacteroidia; order Bacteroidales; family JAADGE01; genus JAADGE01. The sequence continues at coordinate 3,301 of JAJRUH010000108.1, forward strand.
AATGTCTGCTTCATGAATTAAGTCTAAACCCGATGCTAAGCCTGCATTGTTTATTAAAAGGTCAATATTTTGAAAGTTTTTCGGCAAAGTTTCGATTTGCTTTTTTGTTTCTTCTCGATTTCTGATATCAAAATTTAAAATCAAAACTTCAATTTGATATTTTGCTTTCAATTCCTTTTCAAAATTTTGTAATCTTTGCAGGCGTCTGCCGGTTATGATTAAATTATAATTATGTTTTGCCAACATTAAAGCTGTTGCTTTTCCTATTCCGGAAGTTGCTCCTGTAATTAGTGCTGTTTTATTCATTTTATATTCATTTTAAAAAAGGTAAAAGTTCTTCAGAAATATTTCATATTAATTTTGTCAATGATTAAATTTTGGTTTAAATTGTCTTTTTTTCTTAATTGTCATTTTCCGTTTCAATAAAAAATAAACTATAGGTCCGATTACCGGCAAAATGATAATAAGAAAAAGCCATAGTGAATTTCCATATTGAATTGCAAAACGAGATTTAACAATATCAATTAATGCCCAAAACCATAAAAAGAGGGATAAAATTGATAAAACTGAAATTAGCAATAAATATTCCATAAGCGTTTTTTTAATTAAAAATACATTAAACTCAATATAGTAACAGTAACAATCATATAAATTATTGTTAAAGGTGTTCCGATTTTTAAGAAATCTTTGAATTTATAACCGCCGGGACCGTAAACCATTAAATTTGTTTGATAACCTATAGGTGTCATAAAATTTGCAGCAGCAGCATAAGCTACTACGAGAATAAAGGGCATTACATCGGCGTTCAAACTTAAAGCAAGTGATAAAGAAACAGGAAAAATTACGGCAACCGCAGCCTTATTTGTGATAAATGCTGCTAATATTGCAGTGATAAAATAAATTCCGGTTAAAATTCCTATAGTTCCGAAAGGTTTAAAAACTGTGATAATACCTGTTGCAAACATATCGGCAACACCTGTTTTAATCATTGCCGTACCGAGTGCCAAAGAAAGAGCAATTACAAGGATAAGATCATAATCTACACTTTTTATTAAATCTTTAGGACGTGTAATTTTAAAAATAACCAAACCTGTAAGCAAGACTAATAATCCGTTAAATAATTTTATTAATCCGATTGCCGATAACAAAATAACTGCAATTGTTCCGCCGACAAGAAAGGTAGTTCTGGCAAAACCAATACGCCTGAATTCTTTAATTCTGGAAATTAAATAAAAATCTGAAGTATCTTTATAACGGGCTTCAAAATAGGTTCCGGCAAGTAACAAAACTGCATCACCCGGTTTTAACTCCACGGAACCTATTTTTCCTGCTAAAGTTTCTCCGTTTCGGTGAACGGCAATTGCCGTTGCGTCAAATTTAGCTCTGAAATTAACTTCTTTTAATGTCTTTCCTTTTAATGCTGAATTATGCGAAATCACAATTTCCAGAACTTCGGTATTTTTCTTTCGTGAAAACATGCCGACAGAGGGGATTTCAATTCCGTCACGTGATTTCACAAAATCGGCAATGGCTTTTGTATTTCCTGTGAATAACAATATATCTTCTTCCAAGAGAATGGTATCATTAGGAACGGCAGTAATTCGTGTATTTTCTCTTAATATTTCAAACAGAAAAAGACCTTCCAAATTTCTTAATCCGGCTTCGGCAATTGTTTTTCCTATTAAAGAACTGCTTCCTTTTATTCGACCTTCCATAATATATTCTCTGGAAATTTCAGGAATAGTTTCAATAACACTTTTGTGATCGGGTAATAATTTTTGACCGAAAACAAGCAAATAAATTATTCCTATAATCAACATTGGTAAACCGACCGCCGTAAAATCAAAGATTCCTAATCCGGGAAGGTTGGGAATTATTTTCTGATCGGTTACTAAACCATTGACAATTAGGTTAGTAGAAGTGCCTATCAATGTCGTACAACCACCGAGAATAGCAGCGAACGATAGCGGAATCATTAATTTAGATACAGATGCTTTATATTTTTGTGCTCCGGTATGTACATAAGGCATCATTAAAGCAACAAGCGGTGTGTTATTTAAAAAAGCTGACAAAGGAGCTACAATCAACATCATTCGGGCACTAAAACTTTTCATTGTTTTTGCCCCTTTAAAAATTGAATTAAAAAAAATATCCAGAACGGATGTTCTTCTGTAAATATCACCGAGCAGCAAAAGCATAATGATAATTGCAATTTGTTCGTTTGAGAACCCGTCAATAATTTCGGAAGGTTTTAATACATGTGTCATTCCCAGCACAATAACCGCAATAATAAAAGTCATTGTCGGTCCCACAATTTCAGTATATAATGAAACTATAAGAAAAAGCAAAACGAGAATTACGATTATTGCATCAAACGACATATACTCGAATTAAAAATAAAATTCAAAAGTAGAAAAAAAGTCGGATATTTGAAAGTTGATACAGGAAAGTTGATACTTCTAATCGGAAATCGGTGTTGATTGCTTCGAGAGTGATACCGGTTTTGCCTGCTTCGACTTTGCTCTGTAACTGCTCAGATTATTGTCATAAAATTATGCTTTGTCAATAATCATTCCTGCACCTAAGGTTTCATTTGTAACTTCATCAATTAATACAAAACTGCCTGTGTTTCTGTTTTTTCTGTATCCGTCATAAAATATAGGTTTGGAAGTTTTAATTTGAATTCTGGCTATATCATTCATTTTAATTTCTTTATCATCATAATTTCTTTCCAAAGAGTTAATATCCATTTTAAATTTAACATCCTGAATGATACATTTAACATCGTTAGTGGTATGTCGGAGTGAATATTTTCCTCTCAAAATTAAAGGTCTTTCGTTAAACCAACTTATCATAGCAGTAATATCCTGAGATTTTCGAGGAAGATTATCACTTTTTGCAATCATATCACCTCTGCTTATGTCAATATCATCTTCAATTGTAATTGAAACTGATTGCGGAGCAAAAGCCATATCAAGTGTTTCGTTTAAAGTATCAATTGTTTTAATTTTTGATTCCAAGCCGGAAGGTAAAACTTTTATTTTATCTCCGACTTTAAAAATTCCTCCGTCAATTCTGCCGGCATATCCTCGGTAGTCGTGAAATTCATCTGATTGCGGACGAATAACATATTGAACAGGGAATCTTGCATCAACATAATTATTATCACCTTTAATATAAATGTTTTCAAGTAAATACAATAAAGTTGTTCCCTGATACCAAGTCATTTGTTTTGAAGGTTCAACAACATTATCTCCTTTTAAAGCACTTATAGGTATAAATTCAATATCTTTCACATCTAATTTAGGTGCAAACGACATAAATTGTTTTTTAATTTTTTCGTAAGCTGATTCATCATAATCAACTAAATCCATTTTGTTAATACACACTACTATATGGGGTATCCGGAGTAAAGAGGCGATATAAGAATGTCTTAATGTTTGTTCAATTACACCGTGTCTTGCATCAATTAAAATAATTGCCAAATTAGCCGTAGAAGCACCGGTTACCATATTTCTGGTATATTGAATATGCCCGGGAGTATCGGCAATAATAAATTTTCTTTTGGGTGTTGCAAAATAGCGGTATGCTACATCAATTGTGATACCTTGTTCTCTTTCGGCACGTAGTCCGTCTGTCAGTAATGCCAAATCAGTTTCTTCGTTTCCTTTATTTCTGCTTGCTTTTTCAATTGCTTCAATTTGGTCTTGAAAAATTGATTTGCTGTCGTATAATAATCTTCCGATAAGTGTACTTTTTCCGTCATCAACGCTTCCTGCCGTAGTAAAACGTAAAAGTTCCATATCGAGGTATCCGTTTGTGTCTTTTTTTTCTGTCATTATATTTTGAAATTTGAAGTTGGGTGTTTGAAATTTGAAATCAGGAACTTATAATTTAGAAATAACCTTCTTTTTTTCTGTCTTCCATTGCAGTTTCCGAACGTTTATCATCAAATCTTTGACCTCTTTCGGTTGTTCTTTCTGCTGCTATTTCGTCAATAATATCTTTTAAATTATCTGCTTTGGAACGGGTTAAACCGGTATTTGTAATATCACCGATTGTTCTGCATCTTACGTCAAGTGTTTCTATTTTTTCATTTGGTTTTAATTGCATAAAAGGAGCTGCAGCAAGTAAAACACCATCACGTTCAAAAACATCTCTTCTGTGCGTATAATACAAACTCGGAATTTCAATATCTTCCATATAAATGTATTGCCACACATCTAATTCTGTCCAGTTACTTAAAGGAAAAACTCGGAAATGTTCGCCCATACGTTTTTTACCGTTAAAAATGTTCCAAAGTTCCGGTCTTTGATTTTTAGGATCCCATTGACCGAACTCATCTCTGTGTGAAAAAAAGCGTTCTTTTGCACGGGCTTTTTCTTCATCTCTTCTTCCTCCGCCCAAAGCTGCATCAAATTTATGCTCTTCGATTGCATCAAGCAAAGTAGTAGTTTGCAACACATTACGACTTGCATTGTAACCGGTTTCTTCCTGAACTTTACCTTCATCGATTGTTTTTTGGACAGATCCTACATATAGTTTTACACCATACTTTTCAACCAAATTATCTCTGAATTCAATTGCTTCTTTAAAATTATGTCCGGTATCAATATGCAATAAAGGTATCGGAACTTTTGCCGGGTAAAAAGCTTTTCTTGCCAGGTGAAACATAACGATAGAATCTTTTCCGCCGGAAAAAAGGATAACGGGATTATCAAACTGTGCAGCTACTTCTCTGAAAATAAAGATTGATTCTGCTTCTAATTCTCTTAAATGATTAAGATGGTAATTATTCATATATTTTTGTTGTTTAAAACTTGAAATTCGAAACTTGTTATTTGAAATCAGCTGTTTCTTGTTTTGTTTATAAATGCGTTTAATTTAGGACCTAATTCATTGATTATTTTTTCATATTTTTCAATTTGTTTTTTATTCAATATTTTTCTTCTGATTAATTTCCTCAACCAAGTTTTTGTTTCTTCAAAAGAACCCCTTGAGTACAAATAAAATTTTGTTCTGTCTTTTGGCGTATATCTTCCGAAACCTTCTGATAATTTATAAATATCCAAATTTTCAACCGATATCATAACAATACAAGTTATAATTTTAATTCCTTCGTATCAAATTTCAGGTGCTTATTTTCAAATTTCAAATCTACATGTAAACCGCATTCTTTTTTATCTTTGCTTTCCCACCACCATCGTCCGGCTCTTATATCTTCGCCTTCTTTTACGGCTCTTGTACACGGAGCACATCCTATGCTCAAGAAACCTTTGTCGTGCAACTCGTTATACGGTATGTTATTTTCTTTGATATAACTTAAAACATCATTATAAGTCCAGTCTTTTAAAGGGTTAAATTTAATTACATTAAAAGTTTCATTTTTTTCCAGCAGATGCAAATCAACTCTGGTTACGGATTGTTCGGAACGCAGACCGGTTATCCATAAATCAATATTCTGTAATGCTCCGGTTAAAGGGTGTACTTTTCTGATATTGCAACATTCTTTTCTGTTTTCGATTGATTGATAAAAGCTGTAAATCCCCTTTTTTTTTATCATTCTTTCAACTTCATTACTGTCAGGAAAATAAGTTGTTATTTTTTTATCATATTTTTTATTGGTAACATTCCAAATTCTGTAAGTTTACTCAAACATACGACCGGTATCTAAAGTAAAAACTTCAATCGGAATATTATTTTTAAAGATAATATCTGTCAGAACTTGATCTTCTTGCCCGAAACTTGTAGAAAAAGCAATTTTTCCTGAAAATTCTTTTGCCAGAATTTCAAGTTGTTCTTTGATTGATTTGTTTTTTATTTTTTCCGTAAGATTGCTAATCATAATTCAAATTATTTTACCCTGTTCCAAGCCAAAGTTTTAAGCATCCAATTCGGCAGAGCTTTTTCGGGTTTTCTTTTCATTAAGTCCAGATTAATTCCTAATTTTTTAACTATAGGAATTTTATATGTTTCTACAAATTCAATAAGTGTTCCGTCGGGATCTTCAGTATATGTAAAATGTCCTGAGGCTTCTCCCATATCAAAAATTTTCCCTCCGGTTTCGTATATTTCCGGATTACTGTCAACGGTAAAAGGGAAACCTGCTTTTTTACAATGTTCTTTAAATGCTTTCATATTACGAACATCATAGCAAATTTGAATATAACCCGGATCACCCCAATACCTGCCTTCATATATTTTCTTCGGTTCAGAATCATAAATTTTAATCAATTCTATTTGACTGTTGCCCAACATTTTGCTGAATGCACCTTCCCTCGGTTTACTGTGAGATAATAAAACCCTGTCAAATTTTTTATCGCCTCTTTTTAAACCGGAAAAATCTTTAAAAACATCGGATTCATAATATTCAATAACATCATACCCTAAAACATCAGAATAGAAGCGAATGGATTTTTCAACATCAGTAACACCTATTACAGCACCGAAAATACCTCCGGAAAAAGCTTTTGTTTTCGAAAAAACAGTGTCATTTTCAACTATTTGAAAAACATTTCCGTAAGGATCCTCAAAAAAGAAATGTCTGTTTCCTTTAGGATCTTTCTCTAATTCACTAAGCAAATGTATATGATTTCCTTTTAACTGATTAAAAGCATTTTCAATTTGATTACTTTTAATTTTGGCGGCATATACGCCTAAATCACCTGCTTGTATCTTAAAATCAGCTTGTTTCGGCTCACGAGTAAGATATTGCCAAATTTCCAACCCGCCTCCGCCTTGAATATTTAAAGCGATAACGGCATGTCTTTCTTGTGGTTGTCCGCCGGTATATTTAAGCATTTTTTCGGCTGTTCCCGGAGCATTAACAACCGGAATATCAAACCCCAAATATTTACGATACCATTGCCATGATTCGTTAACATCAGTTACCCCGATTCCGATTTGTTGAATACCGCTTATTAAATATTTCATTTTATTTTTAAGATTTTTCAAATAAACTGCAAAGATACTAATTTTGCTTATTCGCAAAAATTATGTTTTTTAATATCTTCAGAAAACGATAAAAATTCTATATTTGCACATTCTCAGAAATTTAATTTATTAATTATAAATCAAGGTCGTGGATATATTCAAAAAATTAGACACATCAAAAACCGATTTAGGAAAATATCAATCTTCCGTTCACGGATATATGACTTTCCCGAAATTAGAAGGAGAAATCGGTCCGATTATGACATTTCAAGGTAAAAAAGTAATTACTTGGAGTATTAACAATTATTTAGGACTGGCAAACTTGCCGGAAGTAAGAAAAGCAGACGGCGAAGCTGCCGTTGAATGGGGAATGGCTTACCCTATGGGAGCTCGAATGATGAGCGGAAATACTAAATATCATGAAGAATTGGAACAGAAATTAGCTGACTTTGTGAATAAAGAAAGCGGTTATCTTTTAAATTACGGCTACCAAGGAATGGTTTCTGTTATTGATTCTTTAGTTGACAGAAACGATGTTATTGTTTACGATTCAGATTCTCATGCCTGTATTTTAGACGGTGCAAGATTACATATGGGTAAACGTTTTGTTTTTAAACATAACGATATGAAAAGCCTCGAAAAACAATTAAAACATGCAACTCGTGTTGCCAACAGAAATAACGGAGGTGTTTTGGTTATTACAGAAGGTGTTTTCGGAATGGAAGGTGATTTAGGTAATTTGAAAGGCATCACTGATTTAAAAGACAGATACGATTTCAGATTATTTATTGACGATGCCCACGGTTTCGGAACAATGGGAAAAACCGGTGCAGGAACGGGAGAATATTACGGTGTTCAGGATAAAGTAGATATTTATTTCGGAACTTTTGCAAAATCTATGGCAGGAATAGGTGCTTTTGTTTCCGGACCTAAACAAGTCATTGATTATTTACGCTATACGATGCGTTCACAAATTTTCGCAAAATCATTACCCATGCCTATGGTATTCGGTGCTATGAAACGTCTTGAGATTATAAAAAGAGATACAAAATTAAAAGATAAATTATGGTTAATTGTTAATTCTTTGCAAAAAGGTTTGAAAGAAAACGGATTTAATCTCGGAGAAACAGAATCGCCTGTAACACCGGTATTTTTTGACGGCGATGATACCTTAGTTATTAAAATAACTAAAGATCTTCGTGAAAATTACGGTATCTTCTGTTCGGCAGTTGTATATCCCGTAATTCCGAAAGGAAAAATTATGTTACGACTTATCCCCACAGCATCTCACGAGCAGGAACATGTTGATAAGACAATTGAAGCATTTAAAGAAATTCAGAAAAAATTACAAAATAATTTTTATTCAAATTAAGAGATTGTATCTCCGAATAAAAAAAGACTTTCATTTCGAGAGTCTTTTTTTCTATTAGACATTTTAGAAGACTGAAAGCGTAAAATGAACACAGTCAGTATGTTGAGTGTATTTTTCCAAATGAAGAAAACTTTCCGGCTCTTACTTGTCTAAAGTTAAAACTATTTTTTCTAATTACTTGAATATTACTTAAAAAGTGTTAATAATATTTGGAATATAAAATAGCAAGGTTATTAACCTCCTGTGTAAACAGGAATTTCACCCCTGACATCATCCGAACGAAAACCAAAACCAAGACGTTTTCCTGTTTGTACAGGATTTCTGTTACGTTTTTCCTGAATTTGCTCAACCGTAATTACTTTCATATTCTCATACGGCGGAACCAATAAATCAAAATCCAGTGAATAAGCAATTGCCGTATCAACAATTTCTTTCAACCCGACTTTGTTTATTATGCTGTTTCCGAAGTCATTATAAAGGTAGCCCATTTGTCGTTTTCCTTCAACAAAATAGTGCATGTCTTTATTAATAAAAATTCTGCCGATAAGGTAACCCAAATCATTTGTACGGTTATATTTAAAAGAATCGGCTAAAAAATTGTAAATATTAATTATTCCCGAATACGTAACCATATCATTATTTTGCACATAAGAAATCTTCCAAACTCCGTGATCTCTGTCAAATTCAAAAATATTTGAGTGCATTTGAAAAACTAAAATATCTCCGGCAATTTTAAGTTCGCACTGAAAATCACTTATATTTTTATATTTGAAAGGATCTTCCGTAACACTGCCTTTAAGTTTGGTGTTATATTTTTTTTCAATTTCGGACACTAACCCTTTCAAATCTTTAAAAACATTGAAAGTATTCGTAAAAACTTTCTGTTTTAATATGGATTTATTTTTTATTGTTTCAAGAATAACCTCTTCCTTGTTACTTGTCATAATTTTCGATTTTATTTAACAAAAGTAGTGAATTTTATGTTAATTCTTATATTTTTGTTTCGTTTTTGTTTTATACTTATTTGCATATGAACTTATACTTATGAATACGAATTTTGTCTATAAATTTTATAAGTAAATGAGTATTTAATTTGTATAAATTTAATAAATAATCAATTATGAAGAAATTATTTTCGATAATTTTAATAAGCCTGTTTACAGTTTATTTTTCGCAATCGAATGCCTGTACTAATTTTTTAATTACAAAAGGTGCATCTGCCGACGGTTCCGTTATGATTAGTTACAATGCCGATTCTCATCTTTTATACGGAGAATTGTATCATTGGCCTGCTGCCGATTGGCCATCCGGTTCAATGTTAGATATCTACGAGTGGGATACAGGTAAGTTTCTCGGTCAAATTCCGCAAGTTTCTCATACCTATAATGTTGTAGGGAATATGAATGAGCATCAAGTTGCAATAGGAGAAACAACTTATGGCGGAAGATCCGAATTACAGCATCAAAAGGGAGCAATTATGGATTACGGCAGTTTAATTTACATTGCCCTGCAACGTTCAAAAACGGCACGTGAAGCTATTAAAGTTATGACTGATTTAGTGCAAAAATACGGATATTACAGTGAGGGTGAATCTTTTTCGGTTTCAGATAAGAATGAAGCCTGGATTTTTGAAATGATAGGTAAAGGTGAAGGAGAAAAAGGAGCAGTTTGGGTTGCTCGAAAAATTCCTGACGGATATATTTGCGGTCATGCCAATCAGGCTCGAATTACTACTTTTCCGCTTAGCGATTCTGAAAATTGTATGTATTCAAAAGATGTCATTTCATTTGCAAGAAAAAAAGGTCTGTATGTCGGCGACGATAAAGATTTCAGCTTTTCTGACACCTATGCACCGGTTGATTTTGAAGGAGCAAGATTTTGTGAAATACGTGTTTGGTCAATGTTTAAGGACACAAATAAAAATATGTCGCAATATTTTAATTATGCAAAAGGAAATGTAGAGCATGCAAAATCATTTTCCGACGGCAGAAAAAATCCGAATAAATATGCTACAAACAGAATGCCTCTTTGGATTAAACCCGATAAAAAAATTACAGTTCAAAATATGACAGACTTTATGAGAGATCATCTTGAAGGAACTCCTTTGGACATGCGAAAAGATGTCGGTGCAGGTCCTTTTGAATTACCGTACAGATGGAGGCATTTAACTTGGAAAATTACAAGTGACGGGAGTAAGGAACTGAATAAATTATTTAAAAAATATAAAACAGATACACTTGAATTTTGTAATGAAAGAGCAACAGCCACTCAACAAACAGGATTTACTTTTGTTGCACAATCCAGAAGTTGGCTGCCCGATGAAATAGGCGGGATTATTTGGTTTGGTGTTGACGATGCGGCAAGTACGGTTTATACACCGATTTACAGTGCATCTTATAAAGTTCCTGAAACCTATGCCGTCGGAAACGGTAAAATGATGGAGTGGTCGGATAATTCGGCATTCTGGACTTTCAACCAAGTTTCAAATTTTGCATATCTGGCATACAACAGAATTCATCCGGAAATTGATAAAAAACAACATCAATTAGAAAAAAGTTATCAAAATAAAGTAAAAGCAATAGATGCCGGAGCAAAATTATTATATAAAACTGATAAAAAAGCAGCTTTGGATTTTATTACCGATTTTTCTGTTAATAATGCAAATAATCTCGTGTATCAGTGGAAAGATTTTTATCATTATTTGTTTATGAAATATATGGACGGAAATGTGAAAACTCCGAATCCCGGTCATTTAAATCCGCATTTATCTCAACCAGGTTACAGTGAAGATTTTTACAGAAGAATAGTTAAAGATACAGGCGAAAAATTGTTAGTCAAATGATGCGTCAGAAATACAATTTACTTTGGCAAAGTGTTAAATCTTTGCCAAAGTTGTTTTAATAAGTTTCATCTGTTATTTTTTATAAATTAAAATATTCTATTTTTGCAGTTTATTTACAAAAACAATTAAATGTCGAAAGGAATTACATCAAGAAAAGAAAATTATTCTCAATGGTATAATGATATTGTTATAAAAGCCGATTTAGCAGAAAATTCAGGAGTACGAGGCAGTATGGTTATAAAACCGTACGGTTATGCAATTTGGGAGAAGATAAAAGAGCAATTAGATAAGATGTTTAAAGAAACCGGTCATGTAAATGCATATTTTCCGCTTTTTATTCCTAAATCTTATTTTACAAAAGAAGCAAGTCATGTTGACGGTTTTGCTAAAGAATGTGCAATTGTTACGCATTATCGGCTGAAAACAAATCAAAACGGTGAAATTGTTGTTGATGAAAATGCAAAACTTGAAGAAGAATTGATTGTTCGTCCTACTTCTGAAACCATTATTTGGAGTACCTATAAAAAATGGATACATTCTTACCGAGATTTACCAATTTTAATTAATCAATGGGCGAATGTAGTGCGTTGGGAAATGCGAACCAGGCTGTTTTTAAGAACTTCCGAATTCCTTTGGCAGGAAGGTCATACCGCACATGCTACTGCCGAAGAAGCAATTGCCGAAACAAAACAAATGCTTAATGTATATGCCGAGTTTGCCGAAAAATGGATGGCAATGCCTGTTATCAAAGGGTCAAAATCTGAAAGTGAACGATTTGCGGGAGCATTGGATACCATAAGTATCGAGGCAATGATGCAGGACGGTAAAGCATTACAGGCAGGTACTTCACATTTTCTCGGTCAAAATTTTGCAAAAGCTTTTGACGTAAAATTTACGAGTAAAGAGGGCAAAGAAGAATTTGTCTGGGCATCATCGTGGGGCGTTTCTACACGACTTATGGGGGCTTTAATTATGGCACATTCAGATGATAAAGGACTTGTCCTTCCTCCCAAATTAGCACCTGTAAAAGTTGTTATTGTTCCTATTTATAAAAATGAACAACAACTTGAAATCATTCGAAAAAAAGTTTCCGAAATAACGGATAGATTAAAAGATAAAAACATTTCTTTTAAATTTGACGATCGAACAACTTATCGACCCGGACATAAATTTGCCGAATATGAATTAAAAGGAGTTCCGGTGCGTTTGGCAATAGGTCAAAGAGATATTGATAACGGAACAATTGAACTTGCACGTCGTGATACTTTGGAAAAGAAAATATACGATATAGCAGGGATTGAGGTTGTTATTGAAAATTTACTCAATGATATTCAAGATAATATTTACCGGAAAGCTCTTAAATTCAGAAATGAAAATACTTATAAAGTTGATACTTACGAAGAATTTAAAGATATTATTAAAAATAAAGGCGGTTTTGTAATGGCACATTGGGACGGTACTCCCGAAACAGAAGCAAAAATTCAGGAAGAAACAAAAGCAACAATCAGAAATATTCCTTTTGATGCTCCTGAAGAAGACGGGAAATGTATAATTACCGGAAAACCCTCAAAGCGAAGAGTACTTTTTGCAAAAGCATATTAAGATTTAATTTGTAGATATTAACAAACGGTTGCTTGAAAAAGGTAACCGTTTTTTAATCCAAATTTTCATTAGTAATTTCAAATGTTTGATATTCTTGTGCAATAATTGTACAAACTTCATTTGCAGAATATCTTTCCGAAGCGATATTTGTTTCAATCATATTATATTTCTGTTACAGTAAAATTATTTTATTTCGACTAATTACAGTCAAAACTTTTATCGCTGACTTTATATTTTGTTCCGCAAGTATGTGAAAAATGCCACCATTCCGAATTAATTCCTTTAAAATGATATTTTTGCATTACTTTGCGAAGATACATTCGATTCTTTTTTACCGTATCCGGCAAATCGGCATAAAAAGTTCTTGCTTTTTTACTGAAATTATCATGCGGAGTGCCGAAATCAAGCTCTTTTCCCGCAGAATCAACCAAACTTATATCTACGGCACTGCCTCTGTTATGTCTTGAACCTGTTGCAGGATTAGCCACCAAACCGGGAATCGGAATTTTTTTCCACATTAATTTTTGAACATGCAAGGGGCGGTAACAATCGTAAAGTTTTATACGGAAACCATCTTCGGCAAATTCACTTTCAGCTCTGAGCAAATCTTTTAATACTTCATAACGTAACAAACATTTAGCACAAGGATATAAAATTGTATCTAAAAAATTATCTTTTGTTGCATAACGAATTTTTAAAACAGCTTTATCGGAGAATAAAGTAATATCAACCAAATCCGAATCATTAAAATTTGCAGTTAAAGTATCAAGCAAATGCGAGTTTTGAATTTTTTTGCTTATTGTAAAAGTTGATGAATCTTTGTTAATAACAAGTAAGGACTTTTCGGTGTTTTTCTTTTCGGAATGTGTATTATTGCAAGCCGAGAATAAAAAAATAAAACTTACGTAAAATATAAAATACCTCATAATAAAACGTTTCAATGACTACAAACTTACGATTTTTGCGAATAATTTCGCTTTTCTTAACAGTTTTTTTTCTGTCTTGTAAAAATCCGGTTATCGAAAATAGCGGTACAATTTTTAAAGATGTTAAAAATCTTTCTGCAAAACTTTTTAAAATTGAAAGGAATAAAAATTTCACAAAACTTACTATTTTTGATGAAGAGGGGAATTTGAAAAATGCATATTTTTTAATAGAAAAAGAAAAAGAAATTCCTGAAAATATTAAGAATAAATTTATAATCAGAATTCCGGTACAAAAAGTTGTATGTCTTTCAACAACACATATCGCATTTTTAGACATTCTTGATGAAACAGATAAAATTGTTGCCCTGTCCGGAACGCAATATGTTTATAATCAAATATTAAGAAAGAGAATTAAGAACGATGAAATTCAAGATATCGGATATGAAAACTCGCTTGATTTTGAATTACTTTTAAAACTGAAACCCGATTTAGTTACTGTTTATAATATTAACGGAAGCATTTCTCCGACAATTAACAAACTGAAGCAATACAATATTCCGGTTGTGCAAATTAACGAATATTTGGAACCTTCTGTTTTGGGGCAAGCCGAGTGGTTGAAGTTTTTCGCGGAATTTTTTAATAAAAGTGAATTCGCCAAAAATAAATTTGATAAAATTTATAAGTCATATTTCGAACTTAAAAAAATGACAGATACTCTAAAAGAAAAACCAACGGTTTTATTAAACATGCCATGGAAAGGAACTTGGTATATTCCCGGCGGAAAATCTAATGTTGCACAATTAATTGCCGATGCCGGAGGCAATTATATTTTTGAAAATTCTGATGAAAAGCATAATTCGGCTTTAAGTCTTGAAGAAGTTTATGCAAAAGCCCGAAATACTGACTTTTGGTTAAATCCCGGGCAGGCAAAATCAATAAATGATATTATCGGGACAGATATCAGACTGCAAAAATTTTCGACACTTAAAACCGGAAAAGTTTTTAACAGAAACAAGCGATTGTCGCCCTCCGGCGGAAACGATTATATGGAAAGCGGAACGGTAAGACCCGATGTAATTCTTAAAGATTTAATTCAAATTTTGCATCCGGAATTAATAAAAAACGACAGCTTGTTTTTTTATCGTAAGTTGAGATAAAAATGAAAAATTATTCCAAATCCTTAACTATATCTTTGGTGAATTTTGCAAGCGGACGTTTATGTATTTCATCATCCGAAATATAATTGCCGAAAATAATTCCTTTTAATTGTTCGTAATTTTTGAATAAAGTGCCTTCATATTGTTTGAATAACGTTTCGATATATTCTTCGGAATACATATATTGTTTCTTTATCAGTTCAAGTGCAATATCGGAATGTTCTTTATATATTTCATTTAATCTGAAAGTTGTAATTGTATTTTTTGTTTTTGTGTCATTTTTATTTTTCCCTTTTAATTCAATATCAATAACATCTTTTGAATAATAAAAACTTGGTTTGGTAATTTTTAAATGAAATTTTGCAAGCGAATTAAAATCATCTTCATAAGGGTGCAGATGTTCTTCTTTTGCAAAATCTTTTGTATGCTTAAATTTACTGTTACAAATTGAACACGAAGGAATTAAATTGTAAAATGATAATGCCAAAAACGGATAACGTCCTTTATCGTAAAAATGGTCAAAAGTTGCCAATACTCTCGCTTTTCCTTTTTCTGTGTCTTCAAATTTAAAGATATATTCTCTGTTGCAATACGGGCAAACTGTTATTCCTAATTTATCAACTAATTCTGTTGCATTATAACCGTTCATGAATTTTTTTGTTGAATTTGCAAAGCCGTTATATAATTTTAATATTTTTTTTATATAATCCGGAGAGTTTGAATTTGTTGTTTTTTTTTTGATTAATTTTTTTAATTGCCGGGGGTTAGCTTTAATAACATATTCAAAATTTATTTCAAAATTTATTTTTAACCACTTATTAATATTGTCTAAATCTTTTTTCGAAAATCCTGTTGTTGTTGTTTTTCTTTCAAAATATTCAATAATTGCATTATAATGCTCTTTTACAAAGTCGCTTATATTCGGATGTGTTATTTGTATCATTTTTTATCGTCTTCTAACAGATTTATTTTTTCTTGTATCTCTTTCATTTGTTTTTTTAGTGAAATTATGTCAGTTTTATTTGTATTTTCAATTTTATATTTCAACATTTTTTGTAGTTGATTTTTTAAAATCGGTTCACCTATAATATTTATTATTGCTTGTGCTTCATAAATATTTTTTATTTCTGTATTTTCTTTTTCGTTTAAATAATCAATAACACTTTGTATTTTTTCTTCCGCAAATTTCCCGATTAAACCGTCATTCATAAAAAATGAATTTGTAAACAGAGTATGAATATTTGCTCCGAAAGTTTCTTTTTGCTCAATTTCCGGAATAACTATACAATTTCCGTTTTTATCTCTATCAAGAAAAATAATATGTTCTTTCGGAAGGTCGGAAACTATAAAGGGTGAGTGAGCCGTTATTATTATTTGAACGGGTTTCTTGTCAAATATTATCGGTAAAACTTCTGTTAAAAGATAAATATTTTGTTTTGACCATTCAGGATGCAAGTATAAATCAATTTCGTCAATTAAAATCAGATATGTTTCTGTTTTTATTTGTTTTTCTTTTACTTCTTTATCAATTTGTTCTTTTGCTTCCGATAATCTTGCAAATAAATTTACAAAAGCCAGTTCTCCGGAACTTAATCTCCAACCAAAATTCAAGTAATTATTAATTTCTGTATTATATGTTAATGACTTTTTATAAATTTTAATAATTTTTGTGAAATATTTCCTTGGTACTTTAAAATTTATATTGTCATCAGATATATCATTAAAAACTATTTCATTTGACGGAATACTTTTTACTATATCAAGCATTTCTGAAAAAGTATTTAAATTATTTTCTTCAAATAACTTCTTACTATTTTTCAAAAGCATTTCATAAGTAGCTGTTTTATTATTGATTAAATCATAAACATCATTAATGTATTCAAAATAATCTGTAAGTAAACGAGAGTCTTCTTTTATCAGTATTTCTAATTCTTTTTTCTTTTCTTCAAACGTATTATCTTTAATAGAATTAAATAAATCTCTAATATCTGTAAGTAGATTTCTAATTTGTTTTTTCTTTGAGTATGTATTGTTATTAGGATTTAAATTATTAAAAATTGAGTTTACTTTAATTTCAAAGGATAAAATAAAAAATAGATAAATTAATCTTAAAATTAACTGTGTATGTTCAGAATATGTGTATATCTTTCTATATATTTCATTACTAATCATAGAAGTACCTATCCGTAGATTTATGTTCAATATATATATGTTTGATGATATTGTTATGTTTTTTATTCCGTTTTCAGTTCCTAAAATTTTAGTTATTTTATCAGAATATTCCTTTTTATCTAAAAAATTATTAATACTTTCTAAATTTTGAAACCAATATTCTTGTATGATAGAATAATGACTTTTTGTTTTATTTTTTTCTTGAATTTCTGTTAACTTATAATTTAAAGAAACATCTTTTGATGATGTATAAATTGATTTGGGATTAAAAAAATCATAAGGATTAAAAGTATTAGACAAATAAATGACTGCAATTTCAGACTTTGGGAGTTTTTCATTCTCATAGCCATTTTCATTTCTGAGTACGATTTTCTTAAAAGATGTATTTATTATTATATTTTCGTGATGTAAAATAATTATTTCAGAATTTTCTTTTATGATAACGAAATGTAATAAATTGTAATTCTTCACCAATTTTGTTAAAAATTCTAACAAACTACTTTTCCCACTTCCGTTTTTCCCTACAATTCCTGTAATATTTACAATACTGTCTCCGAAAAAATTATCAGGTAATCTGTAATCTTTTTTTTCATTATGTATAAGTTCTCCGCCTGTAATCTCTTTTTTTTTATTATTGCCGTTGTTTTCGGGGATAAACTCAAAATGATGTTTAGGACTGAAGTTAAAGCCCTGTTTGTGTATATTTTTATAATCTTCAATCCAAATATATAAGAGTTCCATTATTTTAATTTAAAAAGTTTACAAATCAGGAGTTCAATTCCGAATTTGTAAACTTTTTTTGAATTCTGCAAATCTTTTATTTTTATGAATTACCTTTGTGGGTAAAATTTACTTTTCAATATACAAATTTCTGATAAAATGACCGAAAAGGAATTTGAAAATATATTAAAACTCGGAGAAAGTTATACCGTTGAGTTTAAGAGAAATATAAGTAAAGAACTTAAAAATGAAATTTGTTCGTTTTTAAATTCGTCGGGTGGAAAATTTTTTATCGGAATTGAAGATGATAATACCGTTTGCGGTGTTAATATTGATAATAAGATAAGTTCACAAATACAAACTTTAATTTCAGTAATTCAACCAAATCCTAAATTGGATATTAGTGAATATACTTTCAAAAAGAAACAAATCTTTATAATTGATTGCAAAACTGACGAACGGAAACCATATATGAGTTTAGGAGTGGTTTATGTCAGAAGAGGAGCAAATTCTCAAAAATTATTATCACCCGATGAATTAAAAGATTTTTTTCAAAAAGAAAATAAAATATATTTTGAAAAATTAGTTAATGAAAATTTTTCTTATCCTGAAGATTTTGACAGTAACAGATTTAACGATTTTATAGAGAATGCAAATATATCTTCAAAAACTTCACAAAAACAAATAATTGAAAATTTACAATTATTTTCAAAAAACAGTAAATTAATAAATGCGGGTATTTTGTTTTTTGCAAAAGATGTTCAAAAATACTTTGAACACGCATCAATAAGATGCCTTTTATTTAAAGGAACTAATAAAAGTATAATTCTTGATGATAAATTAATTGGAGGAAGTTTACCTGAACAATACAAAGGAGCATTACAGTTTTTAAAAACCAAACTTGAATTACGCTACATAATAAAAACAGCCCGACCAAGAATTGAAAAATATGAAATTCCGGAAGTCGTTTTTAAAGAAGCAATTATTAATGCTTTAGTTCATCGTGATTATTTTGAAGCAGGCGGGAAAATCCATATTGAAATTTATGATAACAGAGTTGAGATTACAAATCCCGGAGGACTTGTAAATGTTATAAAAGACAATGAATTCGGAAAGAGAAGTGTTTCCAGAAATCCGATAATTTTTAATTTTTTTCAACGATTAAATTTAGTCGAACAAGTTGGTTCCGGTATATCTCGAATGTTTGATGAAATGAGAATGCAGAATTTACCTGCGCCTCATTTTTTAGTTAAAGGAATTTTTTCTGTAACTCTTTATCGTCCTATAAACTTTAATAGTTGGATGCAAAGTCCGGAAAATAAATTAACAAAAATTCAAACGCAAATTTTGATTGAAATATATAAAAATAGTAATATTACACAATCAGAAATAAGTAGTTTAACAGATGTCGGAAAAACAACTGTTTATAATAATATTAAAAAACTTAAACAATTAGGAATACTTGAACGAATAGGCTCGGATAAATCGGGATATTGGACAATTTATTACAAATGATATGTAAAAAAATATGCAATAATATTATAATCACGTTGTTATATGATTTGGAATGTAAGTTTGATATGTAAATTTGATATGTAAATTTGAATTGTAATTCTGATATATAAAGTAATAAGAAATATTTTAAAATTTTAACAATGACAATTATAGAAAAAATCATCGCAAATCATTCAAAATTCGATACCGTAAAACCCGGCGATATTGTTGATATTGATATTGACGTAAGAGCGGCTCGCGATTTCGGAGGTCCCAATGTCGTTAAACACTTTAAAGAATATAATTTAACAATTAACGACGTATCCAAAACATTTTTTACTTTCGATACAAACCCTACGGGTTCCGACCAAAAATATGCAGTAAATCAGCAAATTTGCCGGCAATTTGCACGCGAACACGGCATAAAAGTTTTTGACATAAACAACGGAATAGGGACGCATACTTTTATTGAAAAAGGTTTGGCATATCCCGGAACAACTTCTTTAACAACCGATTCACATGCAAATATTTTGGGTGCCGTGGGTGCTTTCGGGCAAGGAATGGGAGACAAAGATATGGCAGTTGCTTTCAGCAAAGGACGTGTGTGGTTTAAAGTGCCGAAATCCGTCAAAATAAACTTTACAGGAAAACGTCCCGACGATATTTCCTCAAAAGACATTGTTTTGAATTTATTACATAAATTCGGTGCAAACAGTTTGCTCGGTTATTCCGTTGAAATGTATGGTAAAGAAGTTGATAAACTTACTCTTGACGAGCGAATTACGATTGCCTCAATGGGAACCGAAATGGGAGCTATTATTATTTTATTTCCTCCGAATAAAGAAATTATGGACTATTGTTCCGAAAGAGCAGAAAAGAAAATAGAAGGCGTTTATGCCGATGAGGACGCACAATATGATAAAGTTTTTGATATTGACATAAGCACTTTTAAATCTATGATTTCTCTTCCGGGAAAACCGCACGATACCGTGAATATCATTGAAACAAAAAAAGTTAAGATAGATTCCGGTTTTATAGGCAGCTGTACAAACGGAAGAATTGAAGATATGCGTGAAGCAGCAAAAATTTTAAAAGGAAGAAAAATTGCACCGGGTGTTGTTCTGAAAATAGTTCCTTCGACTGATGAAATTTGGCAACAATGTTTAGATGAGGGAATTATGAAAACTTTTAAAGAAGCCGGAGCATTGGTTTCAAATGCCGGATGTGCCGGATGTGCCGCCGGACAAGTAGGGCAAAACGGTCCCGGAGAAATAACCGTAAGCACCGGGAACAGAAATTTTCCCGGTAAGCAAGGAAAAGGCAGCGTATATTTGGCATCACCGGCTACGGTCGCTGCTTCGTCTCTTGCCGGATATATAACAACTTTCGACCGTATTCCCGAAAAACCCGAAGTATTTACACCGCAGGAAACAGAAGAAAAAATAAAAACTTCCGAAACTCATAAAGATATTGAACAAAAACCTTTGATTGTTGAAGGCAGAGTTTGGTATATTCCTATGGATGACATAGATACCGATATGATTTTTCATAACAGATATTTGGCAATTACCGACATTAACGAAATGGGACAATATGCTTTTGATAATTTGGAAGGTTACGAAGATTTTGCAAAAAAAGCTAAACCCGGCGATATAGTTTTGGTTCATAAAAATTTTGGTGCGGGAAGTTCTCGCCAACAAGCCGTAGATTGCTTTAAAGCTCTTGGTATTCAGGCAATTATTGCCGAAAGCTACGGTGCAATTTATGAAAGAAATGCAATAAATGCCGCTTTCCCGATAGTAACATACAAAACTTTGGAAGGCTTGGATTTAGAAGACGGAGACACTTTAAGAGTAGATTTTGAAACCGGAAAAATTGAAAACATTTCAAAAAATACAAGCATACAAGCAGAACCGTTTTCGGAAGTTCAAAAAGAAATTTATCAAAACGGCGGTTTATTTTAATCTTTAAACTATATTATTAACTTTGCAGTTCAAAATTTTTAAAATTATATAAAAACAGAAATAAAATGAAACGACTTTTTTCAGTAATAAGTATTGCAACACTTTTTGCGGCTTCTTTTTTATTGTCAAATTGCAATAAGGACAAAAATAATGAAGTAACAGCAACAAACGGAAGTTCTTTTAAAATAGCTGTTGTAAAAACAGATACATTAGCCGAAGTTTATGAATATTATAACGATTTGCAAACAGCTTTGATGCTCGAACAACAAGATAAAGAAGCAGATTTGAGTGCCAGATATAAATCTTTGCAAACAAAATATTTAAAAATACAAAGAGATGCTCAAAATAGAATGATAACACCAACTTCCGCTCAGGCAAAACAAAAAAAATTAGCTTTGGAACAACAAAAATTGCAACAAGACCAACAAAATTATCAATCGGATATGATGGACAAATCTCAAAAAATGACATTGCAAATCTTGGACAGTATTAAAAATTATTTAAGAATTTACAATAAAGAACATCATTACGATATGATATTAACAAGCGATACTATCGGTTCTAATATTTTACTTTTTGATAAAAAATATGATATTACAAAGGATGTTATAAGGGGTTTGAATAAAAGATATCGTGCAGCAACAGGGAAAAAAGATAAATAATATCTTCCGTTATAATAAATGAATTTTCGTGCTGCACTGATGTGCGGCACGGTTTATTTAAAGTTGTTTATATAATAAAGAATGGCATTTGCAGATACATATTTTAAGAGATTTCAAAGCGATACAATTCAAATTGCGAAAAAACCGCAGAATGATTTATTTCTGATTATTGTTATCCCTTCTTATAATGAAGATGAACTGTGTAAATCTCTGCAATCTATAAGTAATTGTGTCTTGCCCCATAAATCGGCAGAAGTGATCGTAGTAATCAATTCTTCCGAAGATACATCGGCTGAAATTAAAGAAAAAAACAGAGAAACTTACAACAAAGCTCTTGCTTTTGCCGAAAAAAATAACACATCGAAACTTAATTTTTTTATTCTTAATAAAGAAAATTTACCTCGGAAATTTGCCGGTGTAGGTTTAGCTCGAAAAATCGGAACGGACGAAGCATTGCACAGATTTAATTATTTAAATAATCCAAGCGGATTAATTGCAGGTTTTGATGCCGATGCTTTGCTTAAGAATAATTATCTGACGGAGATTGAAACTTATTTTAATCGTAATCCTAAAACGAATGCTGCATCAATAAATTTTGAACATCCTATTGCAGGAACCGGTTTCTCGAAAGAAATTTACCGAAATATTATAAATTACGAACTGCATTTAAGATATTTTATTGAAGCATTAAGATTTGTAAAATTTCCCTTTGCTTATCACACTATCGGTTCGAGTTTTGTCGTACGTGCCGATATTTATGCAAAACAAGGCGGTATGAACAGAAAAAAAGCCGGTGAAGATTTTTATTTTCTGCAAAAAATTATCCCTTTGGGAAATTACGGGGAAATTAATACAACAACCGTTATCCCGTCGCCTCGTTTATCCGACAGAGTTCCGTTCGGAACCGGTGCAGCTGTTTCAAAAATGATTGAAAATGATACTGATGATTTCGGAACCTACAATTTTGATGTTTTTATTTTGCTGAAAACCTTTTTTGAAAAAACAGTCGAGTTTTATAAAAACTCCGATTATTCAGATTTTTCTCAAATTATTGCTGAGTTTTTAGATATAAATAACTTTAAAACCGATTTAATTAAAATTAAAAACAACAGTCCGAATATTACTATTTTTAAAAAACGTTTTTTCGATTGGTTTAATGCTTTCAGAGTTATAAAATTTTTAAATTTTGCACACGAAAAATATTTTTCACGACAAAAGGTGAAAAATGAATCCGTTAAACTGCTGAAAATATATCATAACGAAATAAATATGCCGGATAACGAAAAAGATTTATTACTTTTATATCGAAAAATTCAAAAAAAAACTTCTTATAAAATATAAAATTCAATGAAAAAGCTAATATTAATCTTTTTTGCACTTTTTCAAACAGCTTTTATTTTTTCGCAACAAAATGATTCAACGGCAAATTCACTTCTTTGGGAAATTTCCGGAAACGGTATTGAAAAACCGTCTTATATTTTCGGAACAATTCATATGATTCCGAAAGATGATTATTTTTTTACGAATTTGATGAAAGAAAAATTTGCCGCTTGTGAAAAATTAGTTCTCGAAATTGATATAAATATGTCTTTGGCAGAGCAAATTAAAGCAGCAAAACAAATGTTTCTGCCGGAAGGAAAATTATTGTATGATTATATGACGGAAAAAGATTCTGTTGAGTTTCATTCATATTTAATCGACAGTCTGAAAATCAGTAAATCAACTTATAAAAAAGTTATCAGAATAAAACCTCTGTTTGGTTCAAGTTTGATATTAAAAGAATTAGTCGGCAAAATAAAAACTTACGAACAAGAACTTAATAAACTTGCAAAGAAAAAAGGAACGGAGGTTGTCGGATTGGAAACATTGCAATTTCAAATGGACTTAGTGAATGATATAAGCATTGAAGACCAAATTAAAATGCTTTTTGAAGATGGCCTGTCCGGCAATCCGTTAGATACTTATAATGAAATGGTTGCAGCATATAAAGAACAAAATTTAACTAAGTTGAAAGAATTAATTGATGCCGACGATTCTATGACAAAACTCGGCGACAAATTTTTAAAAGACAGAAATGCCGATTGGATTTCAAAAATTGAAAAACTGATAAAAGAGAATCCTGTTTTTATTGCCGTAGGTGCCGGACATCTCGCCGGTAAAAGCGGTGTTTTAAATTTATTACGAGAAAAAGGATATAATGTCAAACCGATAAGATAAAAACATTATGGAAATAGATTTAAGATTATTAAAGAAAAAATTCCCGAATTTTGAAAAACGTATGTTAAAAGATATGCTTTCATACGGAATCATTAAAGAAATTCCTGAAGGTACGGAAGTTATTCGTTACGGGCAATATATGAAAATGCTTCCGGTTGTTATTGACGGTGTTGTTAAAGTTTACAGCCAATATGAAGATAAAGAATTTTTACTCTATTACATTCAGTCTAACGAAAGTTGTATTATGTCCTTATCGGCAGTTTTGAATGATACGCCGAGCAGAGTTTTTGCCCTTACCGGAAAAAATTCCGTAATTATGATGTTTCCTTCAAAATTTGTAAAAAAGTGGATTAAAGATTTCGGAGCTTTTAATAATTTATTCTATCATTTGTACGATAATCGTTATAATGATTTAATTGAAACACTTAATCAAGTTTTATTTGAAAAGTTAGATAAACGGCTATATGATTACTTGGTCGAAAAATCAAAAGTCAGCGGTTCGGATACAATAAAAATTACTCACCGAGTAATTGCCGAAGAAGTCGGAACAGCAAGGGAAGTTGTCAGTCGCATATTAAAAAAACTTGAAACAAATAAGCAAATTGAACAAGGAAAAGGATACGTTAAAATTTTAAAATAATAATTAAGAATCTGAATTTATCCGAATGTATAATTACAAGCGTATAAAACGATATTAAAAATCTGAAAGTAACATAAAATGGAACAGATTTACACAGAAGATAAAGCTTTCAACAAAATTAACTTCAAAGAACATTATTTAACAAAAGGAGAATACGACAACTGCAAATTTATCAATTGTGATTTTTCTGATACAGACTTTTCAGATATCAGATTTTCAGAATGTAAATTTGTTGACTGTAATTTAAGTTTGGTTAACCTGACAAAAACGGCATTTCTTGGCGTAAAATTCAAAGACTGTAAAATGTCGGGACTTAATTTTAATAGTTGTAACGAGTTTGGACTTTCATTTAGTTTTTATAATTGTTCTCTTAATTATTCTTCATTCTGTAAAACTAAAATAAAAAAGACAATTTTTAAAAATTCTCAGTTGCAGGAAACAGATTTTACAGAATGTGATTTAACAAGTTCGGTTTTTGATAATTGCGATTTGTCAAAAGCAACTTTTGAGAACACAATAATTGAGAAGGTTAACTTTCAAACTTCATACAATTATTCAATTGACCCGGAAATTAATCGAATTAAAAAAGCAAAATTTTCTTTTCCTGGAATTTCAGGACTCTTGCACAAATATGATATTGAAATCGAAACCATTAATTAATATTGAATCGATAATTGAAATCCCGAGAAAATATATGAAAATCAATAAATACGAAATAGGGATATAAGGTAAATGTAATTTTTTTTTGAATTCAGAAGAAAATAATATTCAGAAGTATTTTTGATAACAAATTTAACCGAATAATTGTGTATATTCTGATGTTAAAAACCTTTTTACAATTTCGAATATTTATGATTCGTTATTTAACAATATCGCAATCTTGCATAATTACGTCTTCATACATTTCCAAATCTTCGTCATAAGATGCACCGAGCGTTATAAATCCTTTTACTTTTATCTTATCTCCGATTTTTAAATTTTTTATTCGTTCGCCGGCTTCGGGAAGAAAAGTACAACTTACTCCTGCACTTTCTCCGGCATCTTTTAATAATATAACGGTTTGATTATTTTGATCTTTCGATACGGAAAAGATTGTACCTTTTATAATAAGAACTTTTGAATTTCCGTCTTTTTCCAAATATTTATTATTAGCCGCAGCATTATCTTTTAAATATTCATTAACTATTTCTTTCGAACTTAATGTTGCAAATACTTCTGTTTTCTGTACGTCTCTGTGAGGCATAAAAAAAAGATAAACAGGATAAATTGCTGCGAGAACAGCGATAATTACTACGATTAAAATAATTTTTTTTGTTTTTAATTTTTTCATGTGTCTATTATTATTGATTTTAAATGTCAAAATTGTTATATCTTTTCAGATTGTGCTCATTTATTAAATTTTATGCAAATATGCCGTATCTTTTTTTCTTTTATTGTGACTCTCATCACAAATAATCATTATTTTATAACATATATTTGCAACAATAAAAATTTTTAACTAAAATTGAACAATATGAAAAAAATAAGTTTAATA
Source organism: Bacteroidota bacterium (assembly GCA_024277895.1). Lineage (GTDB taxonomy): Bacteria > Bacteroidota > Bacteroidia > Bacteroidales > JAADGE01 > JAADGE01. Next base: position 29,536 of record JAJRUH010000108.1, read on the forward strand.
TTTACAGTACTGTTTATGAGTATGAGTTTATTCGCTCAAAAAACATATATTACAAAAAATGCCTATGCTAAATTATTTTCGCATACTGTTGCGGAAGATATAAGTGCCGAAAACTTTAAAGTAATTTCTAAAATAAATGCTGAAACCGGCGATTTAATAGTTTCCGTGCCGGTTCAAAGTTTTACTTTCGAAAAAGCTTTAATGCAAAAACATTTTAACCAAGCTAATTTTATGGATTCTAAACAATTCCCTAAAATTAAGTTTAAAGGAAAATTTGATGTTTCAAAAGTTAATTTTACAAAAGACGGGAAATATCCGGTTACCGTTTCCGGAAATTTAACAATAAGAGCTGTTACAAAACCGCATTCTGCAGAAGGTACAATAGTCGTTAAAGACGGAAAAGTTTCCGCAAATTCCGTATTTATCGTGAAAAATATTTTTCAATACGGTGTAGGAAAACCAAGCAAAAAAAGTAAAAAAGAAAATGTAGCAGAAGACATAAAAATCACATTTAAAGCAAATTACGAAGAACAGAATTAATTGATTTGTTCATAAAGATATCATTGCCGACTAAGATTTTTGAGTTTTAAGAGTTCTCAAAAATCCGGCAATGATTCTTTTTTAAAGAAACATAATGAATAAAATACCCGAAATATTAAAATATCTGATTAAAGAAATTCAGGAAGAAAAAAGTATTGATGCTTCTCGTGTTGTTGAATTTATGAAAAGAACAGATATTAAAGAAAATGAATTAACGAATTTTATAAACTTTAACCATTCTGCAAAAGAAAGTTACGGAAGAAATATAATTTTTGACGGAGGTTTTTTTAAACTTATGCTTATGTCGTGGAATAAATATGATTTTACGGCAATTCACGACCACGGACAAGTGGAATGGGGAGCAGTTAAATCTTTCGGAACTGTTTCAAATATTGAATATTCATTTGAAAATAATAAATTAAAAATTATTAAAAACGAAATTTTAAATAAAGGAGACGTAACTGCCGTAACATCGGATTTAATTCATCAGGCGGGAAATAATACCGATAAAGCTGTTTTAACAATGCACTTGTACGGCTCTGATAAAGTTAAGAATGATATCGGCTTGAATTCAAAAATCTTTGATACCGTTGATAACAGAATTATATACACAACAGGTGCGGCTTATTTAAAATTACCTTCCGATATTATTATACGGAAAAACGAAAACTTAGATGTTGATATTGCAACTTTTGAATTTGATAAATCAGTGAGATTAAATTTCTTCAACAAAAACAAAAAAATATTTGCAAATGAACTTTATAAATTAAATAAATTAAATAAATTGAACTATGAATACTATTAAAAAAATATTCTTGCCGATAATTATAATATTATTCTTTTCGACAGGAAGTATAACGGCTCAAAAGCAATTGCCGAACGGCACAAAAGCACCCGAAATAAATACAATTGACCATTTTAACAGAGAAATCGGCTGGAAAGAAAAATTAAAAAAAGGACATGTAGTGGTTGTTTTTTATCGCGGTCAGTGGTGTCAATATTGTAATTTATATATGTATCATCTTGCAGATTCGCTGTCAATGATAACGGATTTGGGTGCAAGTTTAATTGCCGTTACACCCGAAAATAATGAAAATATTGACGAAACCGTTGAAAAAACAAAAGCACATTTTAATATAGTTTATGATGTTGGGCACGAAATTATGGACAGCTATAAAGTTACTTGGCATGTAAGCAAGTTTGCTCATATTTTCTATAAATTAAGAGGAATTGACTTGAATAAAGCAAGTGACGGTACCGACAGAGCCTTACCCGTTCCGGCAACATACATTATCGGGCAGGACGGCAGAATAAAAGCCGGATATTTTAATAAAAATTACAAACTGCGAATGCCGATAAGCGAAATTGTAAAAGAACTTAAAAAACTCTGAAAATAAATGCAGAAAAATTATCAGGATATTTTTAATAAAGCTGCGGATATTATTGCAGAATATCTAAGAGACTCCGATTCGAATATGTCTTCGACAGTAAATTATCAAAGTCCGAAAGAGTTAAAAAAATTGCTTGATTTTAAAATTGAAGATGAAGGAATATCTTACGACATATTGTTTAATTATCTTGAAAAATATCTGCAATATAGTGTAAATACGAGAAATAAACAGTTTTTTAATCAACTTTATGCCGGAACAAATATTCCCGGTTTTTTGGGCGAAGTTTTTTCCGCCGTAAGCAATACGTCAATGTACACATACGAAGTTGCACCGGCAGCTACGCTGATTGAAAAATATTTAATTAAAAAAATGTGCAATATTGCCGGCTTTAAGAACGGAAACGGTATTTTTGTTACCGGCGGAAGTAATGCTAATCTTATTGCGATGTTTTCGGCTCGCAATAAAATTTTACCGCAAGGAAAAACGGAAGGGATGCAAAATGCTCCGAAATTTACGGCTTTTGTTTCCGACCAAGCTCATTATTCTTTCGGAACGGCAGCTAATTTACTCGGTATCGGTTCGGATGCTTTAATAAAAGTTAAATCGGATAAATACGGAAAAATGATACCCGAAGAACTTGAAAAAGAAATTCTTGCATCAAAACAAAGAAACGAAATACCTTTTTTTGTTGCCGGAACTGCCGGAACAACCTTACTCGGAGCTTTTGACCCGATTTCTGACATTACGGAAATTGCAAAAAAACATAATTGCCGGATACATATTGACGGCTCTTTCGGCGGCTCGGTTATTTTAAGCTCAAAATATAAATATCTTTTTAAAGGTATTGAAAATACAGATTCGTTCACCTGGAATCCGCATAAACTTATGAACGTTCCTTTAGTAACTTCCGTTATTTTGCTTAACGAAAAAAATATTTTGCGAAGTAATTTAACGAAACTTTCAACAGATTATATTTTTCATGAAAATGAAGACGAAAATTGCGATTTAGGTGAAATTTCAATTCAGTGCGGAAGAAAAGTTGATGCTTTAAAATTGTGGTCGGCTTGGAAATTTTACGGTAACAAAGGATATGAAAAACGAATTGATGATTTGTTTGAAGTTGCCGAATATTTCGAAACAAAAGTTAAAGAATTTGAGGATTTGGAATTAATGTCGGAAAGGCAAACATTAACGGTTTGTTTCAGGTATAATCCCGGAAATATTGAAGATTTGAATAAAGTAAATTTGAATATCAGGGAAAAATTACGAAAATCCGGAAAAAGTATGGTGAATTACGGTTATATCGGACAAGATTTAACAATTCGTTTTGTTGTTTCAAATGCCGATGTTCAAAAATCGGATATTGACATATTTTTTAAGAATTTTTTTGAAACGATAAAACAAATTAAGGATGAAAAATTCGCTTCATAAAGATTCGATTATTATTTTAGCTTGGCCTCAAACTCCGGTGAGCTCCGTAGGAATGTGGTACGATACCGTGACTAAATTCTTGGGTTTGTTAAAAAACGACCGCTACAAAGCCGGACATGCTGCCGCAGTTTTGGTTAATCATAAAACAAAAAAACTTCATTATTTTGATTTCGGTCGCTACCATATGCCGCAAAAATTCGGAAGAGTAAGAGACGAGCAAAGCGACCCGCAATTAAAAATTACCGTAAAAGCAAACTTGTCGGCAGAAGATAAATTGTTGAATATCAGCGAAATACTTCGTATTGTAAATTCAAATAAAGAATGTCACGGACAAGGCGTTTTATATGCTTCGGCTCTTGAAAATATCAGTTTTGAGAAAGCATATAAATTTGCAAAAGATTTGCAAAATTCCGATGCGATAAATTACGGACCTTATGATTTAAACGGTTCAAATTGTTCGCGGTTTATCGCTTCTCTGGCAATTGCGGGAAATCCCGAATTCGATATTCGTTTCAGATTAAAATTTCCGATTTTGTTAACTCCCTTACCGAAAGGAAATGTAATTATTTGTAATACAGAGTATTATTCCGTAAAAGGAAGTGAAATTAAGAAACACAAAGTAAAGTTTTCGGATTATTTAAGAAATTTTGTTTTTCCCGGTTTCAGAAAGCCCGATTTAAGTTTCGGCAAAAAAGATACAAGCATAAATAAAGTTCATAACATTAAAATCCATGCATAATAAGCCCGATAACATACTTGAAAATTCAAAATATTTGCCCGGAACGGGAGCAAGTGCATTTTTTCATATTGAAGCAACCGAAAATGATACTCTTTTCAGAATAAGGCGATTTAACGAAAACGGAAAACTTGATTGCGACCAAATTTTCCGTCTTCTTACACCCGGTTTTGAAATTTATTCCGACTTTGAAATTACTTATGTTTCTCATTGTGCTAAATGCACTGTTTTACAGAAAAATAAGAAATTTATTTTTGTCAGTCTTGCTTCAGTATCTTAATATATTTATTCCCGGTATTTCTTATAATTCTTACGAAATAAATTCCTGCAGGGTTGTTTTGTAAATTAATTTTTATAGGTTCCGAAACAGGTTTTATTTCTTGTATTATTTTTCCGTTAATATCTGAAATACAAATCTTTAAAATAGATTCCGAATTATCGACTTCTAAAAAGAAAATGTCTTTTGAAGGATTGGGATAAATTTTTATTTTTTGCCCTTTAATCAAATTTACGGAAACTTCGTTTTCAATATTTACATTTATAGTATCTGAATTTTCGCAAGTATTATTATCCTCTACTTTAACCCAAAATTCATAATTTCCGGCACCTAAATTAGAACCTTCCAAAAGTAAAGTTTGTTCGCTTGAACCGTCATTCCATAAATATGAAACAAATCCGGCTCCGGCATCAAGCAGCAAAGTATCATTTACGGTAATGGTTGTATCGTTTCCGAGATTAATTTCCGGCAAAGTGTTAATATTTACGGTTGCCGTTCCCGAAAAATCGGTTCCCGTGCAATTTGCATCCGAAAGAGCCGTAATTTGATATGTGCCTGCATCGGATACAACAAAAATATAGGGATTATCCGATGTTGTTTCGCTGAATGAGTTTGTTCCGTCGGTATATGAAATATCCCAAGGAGGCGTACCCGTTAAGTTTATCGAAATGTCGGAGGTTTCGCCTTCGCAAATTTCGGCATCTCCGGATATTGTTGCCGTAGGCAAATCATTGATATTCACGGTAAATAAGCTGTTCAATTCTAATGAACATCCGTTTGCCGGATTTGTTGCCGAAATATTAAATGTCGTTGTTTCCGTCAATGTTCCGGTCGGCAAATTGATTGTTCCGGCATTTCCGGTAACTGCCGTTCCGACAAGTGAATTATCAGCATTGTTTCGTAATTGATACTCAACAAAATTTTCTGTATTGTTGAGAACAATATTTGTGTTTCCGCTTTCGCAGAAATCAGCCTGTTCGAGGGAAGCATTAAAAATTTTATTTTCTTCATATAAATAAGAAACCTCTTCGGGTAATAATTCTCTTCCGTAAACTCGTATTTCATCAACAGTTCCTCTGAAGTACATACTTGTCGGAACATTCGGAAACGAAGCATCAATTTCGTCGTAAGCAATTTTCCACCAACCTGTGTAATTTGCTCCTTGCGTAACAGTTGCATTTTCGGCTTTTAATTGTCCGTCAACATATAATTTCATTCCCGATGTTGATAAAGAAGCCGTAAACAGATGCCAATTGTCGTCGTTATAACTTTCTGATGTTGAAATTGTTTTAGCTGTTCCGTCAAGAAGTCCGAAATTTACTTTTCCGGCATTATCCATATAAATCATTCTGTCGCTCACAGAACTTGCTCCCCCTTGTGTATCTCCCAAGCCAAAAATAAAACCTCCTGAATCGGTATTTGTTTTTACCCATAAAGAAAATGTAAATGTATTCGGATTATCAAATGAGTTTGTTGTAGTTCCTGCATCCCAATTTCCGTTAAAATACATTGCTTTGTTCCAATTTCCGTGTCTGTCTTCAGGAAAAGTCCAAGACCCGAAATAATCGTTTCCGTTTCCGCTTAAATCTGTATTGTCATATACGTCGCAAGAAAACCAACTTACTAAATTTTCGGAATTCACTCGTGCAAGTTCTCCTGTGTCTGCCGTAGTCGGGTTTGCCGTTACTTGTTTTGTGTTTGAATTTATTGAACAGCTTATATTTGTAACTTTTGCGGTATATATTCCGGTTTCTTCGGCAATATAAGAAAGTGAAGTTTCTCCTTCAATCGGATTTCCGTTTTTCATCCATTGAACTTCATATCCTGTTCCGGTATTCAGATTTAGGGTAACATTATTCCCTTCACAAAAAGTTGTATCTCCGGCTGCAGTTATATCTGCATTGCTCGGCGGCGGATTTATGCGAATCGTAATAGTTTCTGAAAATACCGAACATCCGTTTTCTGTTACTTCTACTTTATATTCTCCGGCTTCCGTTGCATAATAATTTGAATTTGTTTCACCGTCAATTATAACATTATCTTTATACCACCGGATTTCAGGATAAGCCCAGTCGGTGTATAAGCTAACACCTTGTCCCGTGCATAAATCGGTATTGCCCCAATAGCTGATTTCGGGTTCGGGACAAGCACCCGGAGTGTTTACTTTTATTCCGTAATTACCTGAAACACCTTCCTCTCCGTCAACAACAAAATAGTATGTAATTCCGGCATACATATTAAAAGAAGTTTGTGCGATTGTATCTTCCGGATTCCATATTCCTGCCATATTGATACAAGCATTTTCATTACAAGTTGATAAAATCAAAACTGTCAGGTTTCCCGGAATCTTTTCCGTAAATTCAAGCTTTGCCAAACCGTTATGCGTTGCTGAAATACTGTGAATCACTTCTTTATCGGTATATGTTCCCCAAGAATAATTATCAATATTATCTTGTCCGTCGGTTTCGGTATTTCCGAAGTACCAAACATTATCTTCCAACGCAACCGAAGCGGAACAATCCATTATACCCGGAGCAATGATATCAACTGTCGCAGATTCGGTATTTAACAGCTCATCAGTTTCAATTACTTCGTTATCGGCATCGGCAACAAAGAGAATATATTTCGTTCCTTCGGTTGCCGAAGCAGGTATTGTAATGCTTTGTGCGGTATTATATTCTGTTTTCGCACTTAAAGCAGGAATGTTTACGGTTTCAAGAAGAATATCCGTGCCGTCTGAAATATTATCATCAGAATAATAAATTTTTGTTTTACTTGCCGGTGCAGAACTGTTTCCTATATTTTTAATCGTAAAAGAAACATAAGCTAAATCACTTGTTTGACGAATATTCGGAGCAACGGTTTGGTCGGTAATAATTAAATCGGGTTTTTCGTCAGGAATATTTACGGTTAAGGTATAACTTCCTTCTGAACCGTATTTTCCGTCAACGACTATCAAATAAGTTCCGGGTAAGGTGTTATCTGCAACGGCAATTGAATCTCCGTATGCCGTTAAACTGTCTTGATTACATTCTGATAAAATAAAAACATCTAAATTATTTCCGTTTAAGTTTGTTATTGAAGCTCTTATTCTTCCGGGATATAGAGTTGTTATTTGATGCACGACTTCTTTTCCTGTTTCATTATAATTTATACCTCCGTATGTGTTTGCAATATTTGCCGAACTTACGGTAGTTCCGGAATAAGGCACGTTTTCAGACAAAATAACCGGACTTGAACAATCTAATCCCGGATAAGTATTTTTCGGTTGCATTCCTACAATTGCCCCTTGGCTGTTTGTAAAATTATATCCGCCGGGTGTTAAATCATTTAAATAAAAATATCCGTTATATGAACCTCCCCAGCCCCAATTAAAATGGAAAAAATCAGTTCCCTGATAACCGTCAACATTAAACGCATGTCCTCCCGTACCTCTGCCTTGATAATACATCGGGCGACCGGAATCTATTTCCGTTCTCAGCATTCGAGCCCAATTTTCTTCAGTGTAAGAATATTTGCTTGTCAGAATTAAATTCGGGGAATATTTAAAATAAGTTTTCAGAGCAGATGCCGCAGCAAATGAATAAGCACCCGAACCGGACGGTGAATAATTCATATTAACGGAAACTCCGCAATGATAAATTAATTTTGAGATTTCTGCATTTCCGCTTCCGTCGGGCATATTTGACCAATCATAAGTTGTATTTTTAAAATCAACTGTTTGTTCTCCGTAAACCGAATGTGTATAAGTATGAGAACTGTCTCCTGTTGCCGGGTAATTGTGAAATTTCATTGATTGAGCCATTGCCGTTGCAACACAACCTGCCCAAACATATCCGCAAGGACCTGAAGCATCCGCAGGGCATAGTGAATTATAACCGCAGCCCTGATTCCAAGTTGTTGTAAGCAGCGGTGAAACGTCTTTTGTACTTATTTTTTTCGGATGAAAATCCGGATTTGAATAATATTGCCACAAATCCGTAATTTTTTTATCGGCTTTTATTTTTTGAGTAACGGCAAAATTAATTTGTTTTTTTAACGACAGCATCCAATCAATAAAAGCATCGGGCTTTTTGTTTGAAATATTATAACGACTTTCGGTTGAATATGCCAAAACGGGGTAAATATTATCATTGCCGGAAATTATGATAAATCCGACAGAGTTTTTCAGGTTAAAGATATAGAATAAATTTTCTCCGGATTTTGATTTTTCTGAAAGAACTAATTCTAATTCCGGTTGTTTTGTGCTTTTTATTTTTTCGGAAAGAAAATTTTGCGCAACTGTTTTTGCTTTTTTTATCTCAATTTTAACAGCAGATACATTAAAAAATATAAAAAATACGAAAGCAAGACTGATAATTTTTTTCATTTTTATTGGTTTTTATTTTTCAGACAGATTAACCGTAAGGAAAGTTGCATCTGTTAAAAATGTTATGTAATAAGTATTTAGAAATTAGGTAGAAAAAGCTCTTTAAAATATAAATGTTTCCGAGTTCTGAAAATGCAACCTGTGAGTTGAAAAACAGGTCTTATCTTTTTAAGATTCCGGTATTTATTATTATTTTTACTTACTTTTTCTTATTTGAAAAACTTTTAGAAACTTTTAATATATTTTCTATGAAAAATTTTACTAAAAAATTTACAACTTTAATTACGTTAACTTTTCTTTTAACTTTATTCTCTCAAATTGGTTGGGGGCAAACTTGGACAGAAGATTTTACATCCGGAACTTATTCTGTTACTCTCGGAGGGGAAGGGAATAACGGTACTGCTGATTATTTTCAGATTACGGACGGAACTAATATAAGCATAACTTATACGGGAAATACAGGGAATTTTTTCGCTGCACAAGATATTGACGACGGAGGTTGGTCCGGAAGTGCCAGTCCTTCTCAACTTACCTGGACAGGTATCAATATTAGCGGATATACCGGGCTAAGTTTTTCAGGACTTTTTGCGTCAAGTGCAACAGATAAAATTGATGATAATGATTATGTTAAAGTTGAAGTAAATATTGATGGAGCAGGATGGGTTACAATATTAGAATTTGAAAATGACGGAAGCCAATACAATACATATTTTTTAGAAGATACAGATTTTGACGGAACAGGCGACGGAACACAATTAACATCAACATTTACAAGTTTTTCTAAAAATATCTCAGGAACAGGAAATTCTCTTGATATAAGAATAACTGTTGCTGTTAATGCCGGAGGTGAAGACATCGCTTTTGACACATTTCAATTATTCGGAACTTCTTCAAACGACAACGACTCTCAAGTATCAGCATCATCAACTTTAACAGAACCCGCAACAATTTCGTCATTAGTTAATTCTTCAAACGGTGTTCAGGTTTTTGATTTTACATTTACCGATGCCGGTTCCGGAGACGGTGTTGCAACAATTATCGACCAACTTCAAATTACGCAAGGCAGTGCAAACGGAGTTGCAGATTGGACAAATGCAATTGCCGGAGCAGTTCTTAACGGACCAGATGTAACAAATCTTGCAGGAACCGTTAATGCAACGGATATTACATTTGCCGGAAATGATATGATTTCAATTGCAGACGGAGGTAATGAAACATATGTATTATCAATTTGGCTTAATACCGATTTATCCGGAATAACTGATAATGATATTCTCGAATTTGCAATGGATTATACAAATATTACCACAGATGCAAGCGGCTCGTCATTCGGGTCGGGAGCTCCCGAAAGCGGTGATAATAACATTGCAATAGATGTTGATGCAACCGAACTTCGTTTTGCTCAACAACCTACGGATGCAAATATTAACGATTGCATGTCTCCTGACGTTTCGGTTGAAGCAACAGATGCAAACGGAAACAGAGATTTGGATTTTACGGAAACAATAAGAATAACTTCTGCGGGCACATTAACTTCTTCACCTGTTGATGTTGCGGCAGTTAACGGTTTGGCAACATTCAGCGGAGCAAATTGCATAGAGCATTCGGCAACAGGAACAAATTTAACTTTAAATGCCGAAAGAGCATCAACGGCAGATTGGGATGTTACAAGTAGTCAATTTGATATTACGGATATTAATGCTTGCGGACTTGAAGAATTTAACGGCGGAAGAACGGCTCCTGCAGGATGGACTTTTACAAATATATACGGGACATATACCACATCAGGCAATTACGGAAATTCTTCTCCTTCATTACAAATGGATGCAACAGGAGATATTATTGAAACGGCAACCGTTACATCTCCTTCTCAGTTGACTTTTTGGATAAAAGGACAAGGAACCGATGCTTTATCTGCTTTGCTCGTTGAAGGATGGGACGGGAGTTGGAATACTATTGAAAATATCACAAATTTACCCACTACCGGAACAACTAAAATATATACTACAGGATTATCTTCATATACAAAGTTCAGATTTTCATATACTAAAAGTGCCGGGAATTTGGCATTTGATGATGTTGACGTAACCTGCGGAAGTTGTGCCGAACCGACTAATGATGCAACGGCTCTGGATTTTCCTTCAAAAACTTCAACATCAATAAATTTATCTTGGACTAACGGAAACGGAGGGAACCGAATTGTAATATGCAGAGAAGGTGCGGCGGTTTCTTTTACCCCTTCGGATAATAATACATATACGGCAAATCCGGATTATTCGGCAGGAACAGAAGTAGGAACTGTAGGAGAAGGCAATAAAGTTATTTATAACGGAAGTGCTTCAACAACCACTGTTACCGGATTAACACCGGGTACAACTTATTATTTTGAAATTTATGAATACGGTTGCAGCGGCGGTGCAGAAGATTATTTAACAAGCGGAACACCTGCCGAAGGCAATGAAACAACATTACCCGAAAATGTAAGTAATTTTTCTCTTACGTGTATTACAAATACAACGGCAACTTTAACTTGGACGATACCCGCAGGAGGATTTGACGGAATATTGGTTGTAGCCAGAGAGAGTACATTAGCACCGAGCGATCCTTCTTGTGACGGAGTTTGGCTGACTTCTCCGAGTACAGATTTTTCAACGGCAACAACTTATTGCAGTAATACTACAGACAGTCGATATGTTTATAACTCAACAGGTTCAACAGTAACAATTACCGGCTTAACACCCGGTGCCGATTATGTATTTAAAGCATTTACATATAACGGAAGTGATTGGACAAGCGGAACACAAACAGCAACAATTGCCGAGGTAAAAAATGTTACGGGAGAAAATATTGCTCCCGCAAATCAGCAAATTTCAGTTATGTGGAATAATCCTGCAACATGTTATGATGAAATACTTGTTATAGCACATAAAGGCGGGTCAATAACAGCAGGAGCCGGACCTGCAGACGGAAATGACGGCTCCGGATATGTTGCCGATGCTTCGGAACCGTTTTCCGGAACTGATTTAGGAACCAACGATTTTGTTGTTTATAAAGGTGCACAAACTGATTTTGATGCAACCGGCTTAGAAAACGGAACTCAATATTGTTTTAAAATATTTGTCAGAAAAGGAACAGAGTGGAGTTCCGGGGTTGAAATATGTCAAACTCCTGCAGATGTTACCGTTTTTAATCCGGGAGAACTTATAATCATAGGATTTGATTCAAATGTCGGCGGAGGGAGAGACAGTATATTTTTAACTTCATTAGTAGATATAAAACCCGGAACGGAATTTTTATATGTAAACTCAAGATATGAAGCCGGTGCTCCGGCTAATGTCAGAACTGCCGAATGGCACGGCGGAGGTGATGACCCTGATGCCGACCCGGGGATTTTTAAAATATCATACAGCTCAACAGCTGCTTCAAGCATTTCGGCAGGCGCAGTTATTTCTTTCAGCACAACCGGTTATAAAGCGGATTATATAAAAGTTAACGGCACACTAAATGCCGATTTCTCAAGTTCAAATATTGTCGGTTCTGCGAATATTCATGCAACAGACGGTGATCAAATTTGGTTGCTTCAAGGCAATTTTACGGATCAAGGAACTTATTACACACTTGACGGGAATGTGCTTTGGGGCTTAACAAATAATATTGATTGGGTACCCGTAGATCAGCCGGTTTCTGATGCTTCAGACGGAACAGGAAGAGAATCCCGATTAAATCCTGATTTGGAATGTTTCAATTTGTCAATGCCTACCGGTAAAGGGTATGCTTTATATTTAAACAGCTCTGACCACAATAATTCCAAACGTAATTTACTCCTTGCAATAATGAACGGAGGAAATTGGAATGACGGTGTCGGTGATGCAACAATGAATTTTAATGCGGACTTTACTTCGCCTTACGAAGTTGATTCAATCGGCAAACCTTTTACGGTAACAGTAAGCGGAAGCACTGACGGAACTTGGCTCGGAGGAGCTTCAGCTTATGTAAACGACTGGTTTTCTTGTATGAATTGGGAAGGTTTGACTGTTCCCGATTCAACAGTAGATGTAACTATTCCGAATACAACCGATAAACCGATTATTGACCACACATCAGGAAAAGCAGCGAAATACAGTTATATTGCAGAATGTAATAATATTACAATTGATAATAATTTTTTAACTATAGAAGGTTCATCATTTGATACCTTATTTGTACACGGGAATTTAACAATTCAAAATTCCGGAACTTTGGATATGAATTCCGGAAATTCAAATGACGGATTAATTTATATATCCGGGAATTGGGATAATCAGGCAACTTTTGATGCAGGAAAAGGAACAGTTGTTTTCAACGGAACAAATTCTCAAACTATAACAACATCTGCAACAAGCGAGACTTTTAATAATTTAAGAATTAATAATTCAAATTTGCTCGGTGTTGCGACAAATAACAATCTTATTATTAACGATACGCTTTCTCAAGAAAACAGTTTACTTAACTTGAACGGAAAAAATATTGAAATGAAAGGAGTTTATGAAAATACAAACGGCTATTTTGAAGGTGATGTAAACTCTGATTTTGCAATAAATGCCGATAACGGAAATATCGACAGCATATATTTCAAAAACGATTTTAATCTTAATAATTTCTCAATTGACAGAACCGGAAAAAAAGCCGTTTTAATGACAGATTTGTATGTAAACGGAAATCTTACGGTTACTTCCGGAAATGTTACGTTTACCTCCGGAAACAATTATGATATCACGGGAAGTTTGATTAATACACCGGAAACCCCTGATGCAATTATTATAAAATCGGATGCTGCCGGAACAGCTTCTGTTATACAAAATACAGGTGCGGTGCCGGCAACCGTCGAAAGATATTTATCCGGAAATAATTGGCATTATATTTTTGCACCTTTAACTCAAATTGACACATCTGTATTTACGGTTGCCCCTTGGGGAGATATAAATCCGAATGTATATTTTTATAATGAATCTGTTGCCGATTTTTGGGCAGGCACAACAATTTATAATCCCACAGGTTGGACTCATGCAAACGGAGTTTCTTCTTCCGGTTATATGCAAACCGACAGAGGATATATAAATTATTTTACGGCAGATAAAGTATATTCGCAATCAGGCGGAAATTTAACGGATGCAAATAAAAACTTTACATTATCATATACCGATAACGGAACAGGCACCGAGCCGAATACGGGAACCGATTGGGACAACTTTGAAGGTTGGAATTTACTGGGAAATCCGTATGTATCGGCAATAGATTGGGATAATGCTGGTTTAGACAAAACATACATTGATAACTTTATATATTATTATGATGATATTCAAGAAAAATATTTATGTTACGGCGGAACTCCTCCTTGGGATAACAGCGGCATAACAATAAACGGCGGAACAAAATATATCCCGGCAGGGCAAGGATTTTTTGTAAAGGCATTATCAAGCGGAAACGGACAAACATTTTCTATTCCTAAAGCAGCTCGAATACATAATGCACAACCGTTTTACAAATCGAATAAGCAAAATAATAACCTTTTAAGATTACAAATAAGAAAAGATAACTATACCGATGAAACCGTAATAAGAACATTTCCTGCGGAATACGGCACTACCGACGGTCATGATGCAAACTATGATGCGTATAAAATGTTTACGTGGAATAATTTAAGACCTCAATTATATTCGCATACACCCGATAACAGTAACTTTTTTGCGGTAAATACCTTTCCGGAAATAACAACCGACAAAGAAATACCTCTCGGAATATATATCGGCGAAGCAGGTCAATATTCAATCGATATGACGGAAAACGCCTTTTCCGATATGCACATTTGGCTTGAAGACAAAACAAATAACGTAAATACGAATCTTTTAACTCAAGATTCATACACATTTAATCAATCGGCAGAAACAAATGATAACAGATTTTTCTTACATTTTCAAAAAAATACAAAACCGATTCTGAATTCAAATATTCCCGACCAAACAATTCCGGTTAACGAAATGTATGAATATTATTTACCTGAAAATTTATTTACCGACAATGATTTTGAAGACAATCTTACGATTACCGCAAAATCCGAATCCGGTGAAAATTTACCCGATTGGCTGACTTTCAATTCCGAATTAAAACAATTTACGGGTTTGCCGACGGAAATACAGACATTAAATATTATCGTAACCGCAACCGATATTTTCGGAGCCTATGTTTCGGATGTTTTCACCCTGACGGCAGAAAGTGCAAGTTCAGTTAACGATTTAAATAATGAAATATTAACTGTTTATCCTAATCCGGTCAATGATAAATTAAATATTGAAGTTTCGAAAAATTCAGGAACAATATCAGTTTCGCTGTATGATATAACAGGAAAAATAATGGCAAAAAAAGAATTTAATTCATTAAAAGAAACATTAGATATGTCCGGTTATTCAAAAGGAATTTATATTGTTGAAATAAAATATCAAAATAAAATATTTAAACAACGAATAATAAAAGAATAAAGATAAAAAGTCTCGGTATGAACAACTTAACTGAAATACAGAAATATTTTAGTCGGTAAGAAATCACACCGAGACTTTAATTCCGGACTTTATTCTATTTTGAAGCAGTTCGAACTTATCGAAATTCATTTTGTATCTTTGACGTATTGAACACAGTAATAAAGTTATTTGTATTTCATTTCACTATTAAAAAATAAAATATGGGATTAGCAGGTTTTCCGGAAAAAAGAGGCAGAAAAATTTTAAAAGAAAAAAAACGAACTTTAAAAATAAACGGAGTTTCTTTTACTTTTAATTCGTTGTATTATTATGACCCCGATGACGGACATCACTATACAACTACCGAAATAGATACCGAAAATTACAGAAGAGGGAAAGAAGTTATGAAAAAAGCACTCGAAAAACATTCACAAAAAAATTAAATAAAAGCCCGACAATTTGTCGGGCTTTTTGTTATAAGTAGGGCTTGCTGAAAAGCTCACAGGTGCATTAGATTTCAAGTTTCTCGTTTGAAGTCGTATATAAATACCTTAAATCCGCAAGTCATCGTATCAATCTGACAACAAACAACCTGTCAGGTTTAAATCTGCTTCGCTTAAATTGAAATAGTGATACGATGACTATCAACAGAAAGATGGTGTGCCTGTGGGCAGCTAAAATATTTTACACAAGTGCAAGGAAATAGGGTGAAATGAATTAAAAACCTTGCACTTGTATATGTAAATAATCTTATAAGTAACTGAAAC
>JAJRUH010000109.1 GCA_024277895.1 Bacteroidota bacterium
AGCTCCTTTGCTGTCTTCTGCGACATCATGCAGCAATGCGGCGACAGCAGTAGTTTTGCCTAATCCCATTTCGGTTGTAATAATTTTTGCAACAGCAATCGGATGTGTTATATACGGAAGTTTTTTGCCTGTTTTTCTGAACTGTTTTATATGAACATTATCTGCTAATTCAAAAGCTTTGGTAATTATTTTCAGAGATTCTGGATTTTGCAATTGAGGTGAAGCGGCAATAAAATCATTGAATTGTTCTTTTACAATTCTTCGTTTTTCTTTATATGTCAACTCTTTTTCACCCATATTAACCAAAAAAAGAAACAGATTTTAAAGAAATCTGTTTTTAATTTTTTTTCCAAAAATAAAACAGATTTTTTATTTTAGGAAAAAAGTATCAGAATATTTAAATTTTATTAAAGAACACAATTTTGTTATTGCAATTAATACACCAAAGTTATGTAATTTTTATATTTAATAAGGTTTCCGTACGCATTTTTATACCTTACAAAATATAAATAGGATGAAACAGGTGCGAGTTGACCGTTTTTTAATGTTCCGTCCCAACCGTAATCGGGATTTTTACTTTCAAAAATAATATCACCGAAAGAGCCGTAGATTGTTAATTGATAATCGGATATGAAAGCTGATTTTGGTTTGAAAATTCGATTTTCTTCAATATTACTCTTCGGATTAAAAGCATTCGGAAAAATAACAGTTTCTTTTTGTTCTGCACAAACAATATTTGAGCGATTATAAAAACTATTGCTGTTTATTAAAACATAATAATAAAATTTACCCGAAGTCGTATTTGTTGAAAATTGATTTTCAAAAATATTTTGAATATTATCGTTATAAAATTGATTTTCCGATTCTGTAATTAGTTCAAA
Source organism: Bacteroidota bacterium (assembly GCA_024277895.1). Taxonomy (GTDB): domain Bacteria; phylum Bacteroidota; class Bacteroidia; order Bacteroidales; family JAADGE01; genus JAADGE01. Next base: position 882 of record JAJRUH010000109.1, read on the forward strand.
ATCGTTACCGCTGACGGAACGGTATATCTTATAAACAGAATCCCTAAACATATCTTTCCATTCCAACTTATTACTTCTTTCATTTATTAAATTTGATTCAGCCGATAAAATAATATTACTGACAGTATCTGAATTTATGACAGATTGCCCGCAATAATCTGTGGCTGTAATATAATAATAAGCAAGGTCATTTTTATCAAAATTTGTATCGGTAAATTCGGGTTTGACATTGACGGAATTTTTTATTGTTTCATATGAAACATAATCTTTATCTTTTGAAGAACTTTTATATAAAATAAAATCTTCTGTATCGGCATTTTTATCATAATCAAAAGAAATATGTAATTCGGAATTATCAGCAGTTACGGAATCAATTCTTAAAAAAGCCGGAAAATTAATTGTTGATACAGTTATTTTTTTTAGATTTGAAACAGATTCAACACCGTCATTTCGAACTGCTTTAATATAATATGTGTAGTTTGAATGATAATTTAAGTTTGAATGAATAAAACTTGTGTCATTATAATTTGTTTGGGCAATTTTAGTAAAACTGCCGTTATTTTCTTTACAATAAATTTCATATTGTTTAAAATTACTGTCCCAACCAATGTAATTATTCCAAATAAGTGATATCGAATTCGGACAATAATCGTATGAACCGTTTAAAAATATTGTTTTATGTTTCTCACTCGGCAAACTGTATGTTGTATCGCTGCCGTTAATTTTAAATGCCGTAACTTCATAAATTTCAGAATACAGGTTTGGTTTTGCAGCTCCGTAAGTTATTGAATTATCTTCAAAATTAAAAACATTAGGATTATCAATTCGCTGAATTGTATGCCAAGTATTATCGGGAACCGTCGGATAGGAACGAATAAATCGCTTTATTGCATAACCGTTAACGGCGGAGGGTATTGGAACAGACCAATGAATTACAGGCAAAGATGTTGCTTGATTTATTGTAACATAATCTATAACAGGAATTTCTACAGGTTGAGAAAAAATATTATTATTTAAAAGTATTAAAAATAATAAAAGCAGATTATAAAGGTGTATCTTCAAAACAGAAAATAAATTATAACAGAGAATCAATCAGATTTTGCGAAAAACTGTCTTCACCTTCTTCGTCTTCGTCATAAGGAATCATTTCAAAATCTATTTCCAACATATCTTTATAATCATCACCTGCTTCTTCAAGATCTTCATCATCTTCCGGATAAAACCATCTTATTTTAACAGAATGACCGTCCTCTGCAATTTCTTCAACTCGAAGCATTATCATCATAATAATTTTAGAAGATACTGTATTAAAATAGGTTAATTTAAAATCAAAAATTGTTTCTTTTAACGGTGATTTACTGTATTCATCAAGCCAATTGAAAACCGGCTCGTAAAATTCAATTGCATCTTCGGGACAGGTTTTACCCGAGATTTCAAATTTTCCGGATTCTTTATCTAAAATGATTCCGGGCAAATAGCCTTCCGGTTTATAACTTAAAATTTCCATATTAATAATTGTTCAGGATAAATATCTTGATTTTATGCAAAATTACAAAATTTTTTATAAAAAAAAACAGAAAAAATCAGTAAATTCAATTTACCCGGAGTTTTTTTATTATGGAATTTCAGTATTTATTTGCTTCCGATTTTTATTTCTTTTTTTAAAAGCTGATAAAAAAGGTGTAATTATTTGAAATTAAAACGGAATACTCAGAGCAATAAATTCCGGAACTATTTTATGTGAACCGTCTGCTAAATATGAAATGCGTCCGCCGATTTCAATCGGTTCCTGCAATCGTAAAACATACATTTGTAAAAACAATTCAATTCCTGTCGATTGATAATTTATAATATTATCTGTTGAAATTTCATTTACATTAGCATAGTCATAGAACACATTAGCCCTTAGACGTTTAAAATAAACAAACGGTCCGATATTAAAATCAGGATACCAAACCGGGAAAGCATAATTTGCCTGAAAGGATGTTAATTTATCAAAACTACGGTATGAATATCCTCTCGGGAATGCCTGCGAACTGTTGAACCAATAATAATTAAAAATATTATAGTCCGTTCGTTGTTGTTCGTAACCGATTTTTAAATTTATTGAATGATGTTTGAAAATTCCGGGTAAATATCCTGAAGCAATTGTTGAAAATTGATGTCCGTATATATTTGTATTAAAAGGTGTATGTTGATATCCGAGATAAAAGAAATAACCGAATTTAGGATTAATGTCTTGTGTTGCCTGATGCCTGAAAGCATAAATTTGTCCGGAATATGCAAAAGTTGAAAAATTACCGTCTCCGCTTTCGTTAATATAACGATAATTTTTATTTTTTCTTTGAACAAATGAATACGCTGCTTGAATATTTGCACCTTTATAATAAACTCCGGAGCTGAAATTTAACGGAATTGAAGTTTTAAAGGCAGAAGTTAATTCTTCCCATTTGTCAGTTCCTAAACTTCCGTAGTTTACACTGCGTTGTGCCCAACCTCCGGAAACGGAAAATTCCGGATAATACCGTTTGAAAATTGCAGACAGATTTGTGCTTATTGTTTTTTCGTTAATATTATAACTTCCTCCGAGTGAGCCGTAAACAGTATTCAGTACGTTTGCCGAATATATTTCAAAACCGACTTCGGGTTTGTAATTTAAAATGTCGTTGCTTGTTACAGATGAGGGTGCATCGGTATAAAATCCCCAGCTGTGAATATTAATTGCATGTTTCAGTCGATTGTATTTTATTACTTTAAAAGTTTTTTTCGGAATTAAATCGGGATTCATTACATTTTTGCCTTGTTCTTGTTTTTGTAAAATTTCCGGTGTATTTAATCCGAGATATTTAACTTTATCAATCGGTATCCAAGCTTTATTATTAAGTATGATTTCTGCAATGTTATATCCTTCGGGTGAATAGTCAATAAACAGCATCTTGTTGTCTTTTATTTTAGGATTGTAAGCACCGTATTTTCTTGATGTAATCTGAAAACGTTTTTTAGTTTTAATATCTATGGCATATATGTTTCCTATGCCGTTATAAGGTGAATTGTAAATTATGTAATTTTTATAAAATACAGGACGACCGATGTTTTCAAAAGAGCGTTTTGTAATTTCTTTTATTGTTCCTGTTTTTGTATTAAAAATTGATAACCGGGTTCCGTATTCATTACTTTTAGTAAAGACTATTTGACTATTATCGTTATTCCAAGCAGGTGTTCTGAAGAAATTATTGTTTTTTGCATTTAAACGTTGTATTTCTTTTCCTGTTTCGGCATCTAAAATAACCAAAGCACATTGCATATTTTCGGTATATTCTATAACAGCAATTTTTTTACCGTCAGGCGAGAAAGCAGGAGCAAAGAATTTTTGTTTTTTTGTCAGTCGTTTTTCTTTTTTAGTGCGATAATCAAAAACTATTATGTCGGAATAACTTTTTAGTTGCCAGCGTAAATCAGGATAAGTTCTTGCCCAAATAACTTTTCCTTTCGCAGTTGAAAGAATTCCTGCATCTGTGGCTTTAACTTTAAATTCGTTTCCGTTTTCATCAAGGATATAAAAACTTGTGATGTCACTTTTCATACTGCTTTTTTTCACTAAATAATGGTTATTTTCAATGAAATTAGGTTCTGTATATTTTGTCCAGGATTTCTTTTTAGTATTATTGATAATTTTTACATCTGTAATATTTAATTTATCAATTTTTTTTGTCCACGCAGAATCCAAATCGTACATAGCTTTTTTATATAATTTTTTTTCGTTTAATCCGGTATAATGCTTTAATGCCAATGAAAAAGCAAAAGGCCAGAATGAATATTTTGAAGAAGTTTCCAAAACTTTATCCCAAATATCGGCTCCGTATTTTTCTCTTGCATAGGATGTTAAGAGCCATCCGAGATTGTAATGTCCGGGATAAAAGGTTTTATACGAACGAAACTTTGCTTTATCGTAAGATATTTTTTGTTTATTTAATACAATTGTCCTTATTCCCATTTCAAATTGCGGAATTCGTCCTCTTCCGCTTTCCGATAATCCGGTTTCCATACACACGGCATCACCTTCAAAATACCAATAAGGGTAGGAGTATTGTCCTATTAATATCCCTGTTTGTCCTAAAAGTATATTCATTATTTTGGTAAAATGTTTATTGCTTTTTGCATATTGAACGGCATGCCTGAATTCATGCGATCCGAGCGTATAAAACCAATCTTCCGAACCTAAGTCCGAAGCATATTGAGATGGTGTTGAGTACCAAGCCGAACGCCAAGGTCTTAATCCGACAAAACCGTTAGAGACGGTTGATTGATTATAAATTAATAAAGGTAATTTTTTGGGTTTTCCTTTTAATGTTTTTGTTTCGTACTGAAATAAATAATCAATTAAGTTTGCGGTTTTTTGTGCTTGATTTTCGAGTCCTGACGGGAAAATAATTTTTGCATGTTCCGAATTAATTTCTTTCCATTTTAATGAGCTTGGATTTTGCTGTGAAAAACTGTTTGAAAATAAAAACAGTGTTGCAAGAATTAAGATAGTCTTCTTCATATTATTTATAAAAAAATTATAACACTCAAACATAAATGATTTTTTTGAGAATAAAAAATGCTTTTCGTAAATGATACAAAAAGCGTTGTAAATATTAAAATCAGAAACAGTTTATTCAATTTGAACAGCCTTAAAATTCCATCCTTTAGCTCGTTTATATTTTTTGCCGATAAAGAAGAATGAAGATCCTACAGCAGTTAACGGTATTCCGATAATATTTGCAATAATACCGATAGCAACAACAAATACTCCGCCTAAATCATTGCTTCTTAATCCCGTAATAATTAATCCGGCACCTAATCCGATAAAAACCACTCCTGCAGTACCTATAATACTGCCGGCAATTTGTGTTCCTTTAAATCTGACAGAAATTTTATTAATATTTGAAATTCGGAAACTGTCTGTTTTTGTGAAAATTTTGTCAGGACCAATGCTGTCAATCTTAATCTTATATTTTTGATTTTCATACCAAATTACGGCTTTCCTGCCGGGTTTTACATATTTAATTTTATTTCCTTTTGATAATTCCAAAGCTGCTTGTAATGTATTTTGAGCAGAAATAAGATTTGAAAATCCTGATAACAGTAAAAATATTCCTGAAATAATAAGTATTCGCTGATTCTTCATTTTTTTCATTTTAAGTTTGATGCAATTTACAAATTTTTCTTTTATGAAATTAATTTTTTTTATTGTTTCTGAAAAAAAACTTTCTAATTTTATCTTTTGCAAGATTATTGTAACAAAACATAATAAATTTCGTATTAAATTAATATAAAGCATTTTATTTTATAAAATATGAGCAGAGTAATTTCCATAAGTAATCACAAAGGCGGAGTAGGGAAAACAACGAGTGTCGTAAATATAGGAGCCGGATTGGCATATAAAGACAGAAAAGTTTTATTAATTGATTTAGACCCTCAAGCTAATTTAACCATAAGTTTTGGTGTGTCGGAGTCGGAACATTCTGTTTATGATGCATTTACTAACGGACAAAATTTGAAACCCGTAAATATCAGAAAAAATCTTGATATGATTCCGGCTTCTGCCGAACTTGCAGCCGCTGAAATAGAATTAAATACGGAAACAAATCAGGAAAGTAATATTGCAAATTTAATCAAACCGATCAGAAACGATTACGATTATATTATTATTGATTGTCCGCCGTCGTTAGGATTATTAACTCTAAATGCTTTTGCAGCTTCGGATGAAGTAATTATTCCCATACAACCGCATTTTCTTGCCGTTAAAGGTCTGGCGAAAATTATTGAAGTTGTAAACGGTATTAAAACATCAATTAACAGAAAAGTCGAAATCAGTGGTGTTTTTGTCGTTATGTATGACAGAAGAAAGATTCTTCATCAGGATGTACTTGATACAGTTATTATGTATTTTGACGACCGAGTATTTAAAACAAAGATACGTGAAAATATTGCTTTGGCTGAAGCTCCTGCTGCCGGGCAAGATATTTTTACATATGCACCCGAAAGTAACGGAGCATTTGATTACGGAAGAATTGTACTCGAAATTATTGCTATGGAAGAAAAATTCGGTAATAAATCCGAATAATTTTATTATTTTTGAAATTATTTTTGAGAATATAAAAAATGGCTAAAAAGAGCTTTAAAAGCGGACTTGATAATTTGTTGGCATCTGCAGGGATAAAAAAGAAAGTTATTCCTACGGTAATTTCTTCCGAAAAAAAAGAGAAACCTGAAAAAGATGATGATTTATCGAAAGATAACAAATATTGGCTGCAGATAAAAAATGAACGCTTAAATGAAGAATTATTATTATGGAGAACAGGAAAGCTTTCTGTTGATAAATTTAATTCAAGTTTAAAAGAACACGGGTTAAAATATAAATCCGGAACTAACGAAATAGTTGAAAATTAGATAAAATATAATATTGAACATTGTGCCGTGCTGAGACGCGGTACGTTTGTAATACAAAAAAATGCAAAAATACAGTTTTAAAGACGATTATTCGGAAGGGGCACATCCTGAAATTCTTAAAGTGTTAACTGATACAAATTACATTCAAACAATTGGTTACGGAGAAGATGAATTCTCTGAAAAAGCCCGAGAACTTATTAAAGAAAAGATTAATAATCAGAATGTTGATATTCATTTTGCAACCGGCGGAACACAAGCAAATTTAATTGTAATATCTTCGATTTTAAAACCGTATCATTCCGTAATTGCTGCAACTACGGCACATATTGAAGTGCACGAAGCCGGAGCAATTGAAGCTGTCGGGCATAAAATTAATACAGTTGAAACAAAAGACGGTAAATTATCACCGGATTTAGTTAAGGGCGTGATTGATTATCATACAGATGAGCATATGGTAAAACCGAAAATGGTTTTTATATCAAATTCTACCGAAACAGGAACAATATATTCAAAAAAAGAGCTGACCGAATTATCCGAATTCTGCAAAAAAAACAAGCTGTATTTATATATTGACGGTGCACGTTTAGCATCTGCTTTAACTTCCGAAAAAAATGATTTAACATTAAAAGACATTTCTGAATTGACAGATATTTTTTATATCGGCGGAACAAAAAACGGTGCATTACTCGGAGAAGCAATTGTTATAAATAATGATGAATTAAAAGAAGATTTCAGATTTTATCTCAAACAAAAAGGTGCTTTGCTTGCCAAAGGAAGATTGCTCGGCATTCAGTTTCTGACTTTATTTAAAGATAATTTATATTTTCAACTTGCAGAATATGCCAATAAAAATGCAAAGAAAATTGCCGATGCTTTTAAAAGTAAAGGTTATAGTTTTCTGTCAGAACCTGCTACAAATCAGTTGTTTCCTATATTACCTGATGAGTTAATAAACAAGTTGCATAAAAAATACGATTTTTATGTATGGTCAAAAATTGATGAAAAGCATTCAGCCGTCAGGATAATCTGTTCTTGGGCAACAAAAGAGAACGATGTTAATGCATTTATTGATGAGATAATTTGAGGTCGTGCTTATTTATAATTATAAAATAAGTAACAAAACTTTTATCCTTGCATTAATTGTAATAATCCTAATTGTCGGATATATTTTTTTACTTCCTTCTTCACTTTTCGATGAGCCCGTAAGCACTGTTATAAGAGATAAAAACGGTGAATTGCTCGGGGCACATATTGCTGACGACGGTCAATATCGTTTCCCTGAAACCGACAGTATTCCGTACAAATTTCAAAAAGCAATTACAACTTTTGAAGATAAGCGGTTTTATTATCACCCGGGTGTTGATTTGTTAAGTTTATTACGTGCTGCATATCAGAATTTTAAAGCCGATAAAATTGTGAGCGGCGGAAGCACTTTAACAATGCAGGTAATACGACTTTCGCGAAAGGGTAAATCAAGAACTGTTTTGGAAAAAATTAAAGAAATTATATTGGCAACACGTTTGGAATTTTCGTATTCCAAAAACGAAATCTTAAAAATGTATGCTTCAAATGCACCTTTCGGCGGAAATGTTGTAGGTATTGATGCGGCTGCTTGGAGGTGGTTCGGAACAAGTACCGATAAATTGTCTTGGGCACAGACAGCAACATTGGCGGTTTTGCCTAATTCTCCGGCACTTATTCATCCCGGCAGAAACCGTATTGCATTGAAAAATAAAAGAAATCGATTGCTGAAAAAACTTCTTGATAAAGAAATAATTACTGAAGAAACTTATAAATTGGCAACAGACGAAGACGTTCCGAAAATTATGAAACGATTTCCCAATACAGCACAACATCTTTTGATGCGAATTTATAAAGAAAAAAAATATATAAGCAGAACAACCATTGATGCCGATATTCAAAAAAAAGTAAATCAAATTGCCGAAAAACATTTTGCCCGTCTTTCCGGAAATCGGATTAATAATTCTGCAATTCTGGTACTTGATGTTCAGTCAGGTACCGTTATTGCCTATATGGGAAATTATTCGGGTAATTCCGGCAAGAATTCCGGTAATGTTGATATTATAACTTCCGTAAGAAGTACAGGCAGTGTTTTAAAACCGTTCTTGTATGCTTCAATGCTTACCGAAGGTGTTATTCTGCCTAATACTTTGGTATTTGATATCCCTACACGCATAGGCGGATATACACCTAAAAATTACGGAAGATCATACGACGGTGCCGTTCCTGCCAAAGAAGCATTAGCACGTTCCCTCAATATTCCGGCTGTAAGAATGTTGCGCAAATACGGACAGGAAAAATTTTATCATAAGTTGAAAGATATAGGACTTACAAGTTTAAATTATCCGCCGGATCATTACGGATTATCTTTGATCCTCGGAGGCTGTGAAGGCAGTTTATGGGATATTTGCGGTGCTTATGCTTCTATGGCAAGGAGTTTGAATAATTATGAAAAATATACTTATCAATATAAAAAATCTGATTATTATCAGCCTGTTTTTGATATAAATAAAATTAAAACTGAAGATAAAAACGTTGAATATGTACAAAATTCATACTTTTCAGCATCGGCAATATGGTTTACGTTTAAAGCAATGTTAGACGTGGAACGACCCGACGACGAATCAAATTGGCGAATGTTTCAATCATCAGAACCGATAGCTTGGAAAACAGGAACGAGTTTTGGTTTCAGAGATGCTTGGGCAGTAGGTATAACACCGAAATACGTTGTAGGTGTGTGGGCAGGAAATGCCGACGGAGAAGGACGACCGGGCATTATCGGAGTAAAAGCAGCCGCTCCGATTTTATTTGATGTTTTTGATATTTTACCCGATGCAGATGCTTGGTTTACAATGCCCGAAACTGATATGGTACATGCAGAAATATGTAAAGAAAGCGGATATTCGGCATCCGTAAATTGCAATCATATTGTTGATGAACTTATTCCGGCAAGCGGAACAGGAACTGATGCTTGTCCTTTCCATAAAATTATTCATCTTGATAAAAGCGGAAAATTTCGTGTAAATACAAGTTGTGAAGATTTAGATAATATTGTTACAAAATCGTGGTTTATTTTACCTCCTGCCGTTGAAAATTATTATAAAAGAAAAAATGCCTCTTACCGATATTTACCTCCGTATCGTTCTGATTGCAAAGGTAATACCGATGGCGAAAAAAATATGGAACTTATTTATCCCTTTAAAAATACAAAAATTTATGTTCCTGTTGATTTGGACGGAAAACTCGGCAAAACTATTTTTGAAGCAGCTCACAGAAATAAAAATGCCGTTATTTTTTGGTATATTGATGATAAATTAGTCGGACATACAAAAGGTATTCATCAAATAGAATTAAGTCCGAAACAAGGAGAACATATTTTAACTTTAATTGACCAAAACGGTGAAAAAATTGTTAAAAAGTTTGAGATATTAAATAAAAGAAGAAAATAAAAAACAAAAGATAAAATTCCTGTTTTTCAAATATATCAATAAACGAACCTAATTTAGGGCTTGCTGAAAAGCTCACAGGTGCATTAGATTTCAAGTTTCTCGTTTGAAGTCGTATATAAATACTGCGAAATAAGAGAAATTTGAAAGATGGTGTGCCTGTGGGCAGCTAAAATATTTTACACAAGTGCAAGGAAATAGGGTGAAATGAATTAAAAACCTTG
>JAJRUH010000110.1 GCA_024277895.1 Bacteroidota bacterium
ATATACACAAAGCGAATGCGAGAAGAGCAAGCTCATTCTAATATTAGTTTTAATAGTTAATATACCTCTGGTTGGAGATGTTTTTTGAACAAAGACAAAGATTATTATAAAATCCTCGGAATCGCAGCTGATTCCGATAAAAAAGAAATTAAAAAAGCTTACAGGCAACTTGCCAGGAAACTTCATCCTGATATTAATCCAGGCAACAAATTTTGTGAAGAAAAATTTAAAGAAGTCGGGGAAGCTTATTCAATACTTATTGATGATAAAAAACGCCTGCAATATGATATTTTAAGAGGTTTTATCAATAATACGGGATCACGAGCTACAAAACAGACCCAAAAAGCATATTCTACACAAACAACCTCTGTTCCCCAAAAAACTAAAAAAGAAAATAAAAAGTTTAACGCAAATTTTGAATTTTTTTTTAAAGGATTTAAAACTGAATTTTCAAAAATATTTCCCCAAAACAGCACAGAAAAAAAATCTTATGGCGAAAAACAGAAGAAAGCTCCACCTCAAAAAGGTGAAGATATAATTACAGAAATTAGTATAACCATAACAGAGGCCCAAAATGGCACTATAAGAAAAGTTAACATCCTTCGGACAGAAACTTGTGTTAAATGCAAAGGAAAACGAACAATTAACGGCTCTTCCTGCAATAATTGCAGCGGAAAAGGTGAAACCTCATCTTATAAACAGTTGAGTGTAAAAATTCCTGCAAAAGTTAAAGAAGGTTCAAAAATAAGACTTATCAGAGAAGGAAATAAAGGCATAAATAGCGGGGAAAATGGTGATCTTTATCTGCTTATCCATATAATTCAAAATTCATGTTTTACTTTTGATGGATTACATGTATTTTGCGAAATTCCTGTTACACCAACCGAAGCTGCTCTTGGTGCAGAAATTCAGGTTCCGGCAATCAACGGTTTTATAAACATGAAAATTCCTGCGGAAACCCGTTCCGGACAAAAATTTAAACTCTCAGGAGAAGGGCTTCCTGATGCTCATTCAGGAAAACGAGGCGACCAGGTTATTACTGTCAGAATTGAACTTCCGTCAAACCTTACTGAAAAAGAAAAAGAACTCTATAAAGAGCTTGCAAAAATGCGTAAATTTAATCCCAGAGAACATTTGATTTTTGAAAAATAAACTCTTGTTTGTTCCTTATGTTAACTTTTTAAAACTTTTTCATCAAAATTCCAACAATATTGTCAATTTAGGCTTGTAAAATTTTTTAAATGATATATATTATAAATTATAGGGATAAAAATATTTCTTTTCTCCCGTAAAATTTGGAGGTCAGACTTTGAGCAACTGCAAGATAAAGAATATAACCGAAAATAGTATATCAAACTCTGAAGACAGATTTGAAAAAGAATTTGAATTAACATTTGAAACACCTGATAAAACAGATAAAATCCAACTTTCTGGAATGGGGGCTGTAAAAGTTACAGTTTCTGTATAAGTTGTTCGTGGCAATACATAATTTATTATCCTGAACTTGTTTCAGAATTTTATTAATAGACATTTTTGTATTTTAATTATAATTCGTTAATTCTTGTTTTTCTTCTAAATTCTGTTTTATTTCATCAAATTTTATATGTTCTTTCCAGAAAAAGAAAGCGCTTGCTGACAAAATCAGAATAATTATCAGGAGCTGGTTTATGATTGATATAGCTAGCCCCAGTTCATGCTTTACACTAAAAACACTGAGAGCAATAATGTATCCCCATTGATAAGGTCCTATCCCTGCCGGACCTGCCGGAATAAGTGTGCAAAAAGCTGTTACCGCCAACACGAAAAAAGCTCCTATAAAAGAGATGTTTACACCAAAACTTTTTATTATAATAAATATGAAAAAGCCTTCCATTATCCAAATCAGGAATGAATAAAAACAGGATTTTATAAGGCTGCTCCAGGAATTAAGGGTTGCAAGCCCCTCTATAAAAGAATTTAATATTGAAAAAAATTTATTAATTAGTTTTTCGCTCGAAGTTCTTATTTTTTCCGGCAAAAATCCGGGTACTTTAAGCATGAATAATTTTATTTTTTCTCTTTTACTGCCTGTACTTTTTATTTTCACAAGCGCCAACAATAAAATAAACCCGCTACTAAATATCACACCCGCAGAAAATGCTATTTTAGAAAACAAATCTCCCGGACTTATCAGGTAAATTGCTGTAAGCAAAATTATAAACAGCATAAATCCGTCAAAAATTCTCTCTAATATTACCGAAGTAAAAACTTTTGTTTTGCCTAAATTTTCTTTTTTACTGAAGAAATAAGCCCTGTAAATATCTCCTGTCCTTGCGGGAAGTATACAATTAAGGCTGAACCCTATAAAAATTGAACTTAACAAGGAACCGAATTTCAATTCATTATTATTTAAGAGAACTTTCCATCTCAAAGCCCTAAAAACAAACGATAGCATATAAACAGGAATTATGGGCAGGATAAAGAGTGGATTCATCCGACTAAAAGATTTTATTGTCTGGTTTAAGTCTATATGGCGAAAAAGAATGATTATAAAAATCAGGCTTATTAAAATACCTAAAATTTTTTTATTAAATTTCAATCTAAATTTCCTCGAACATGTTTTTAATTTATTATACTGCTTTTAAATTGAATTTCTGTCAAAAATTTCATTATTATTTTTTTGGTATAAAATATTTTTGTCACAGCTGAAAAAAAGAGAAGGACTCTACAAATGACAAGAGGAATGACAATAACAGAAAAAATTTTAGCTAATCATGCAGGGTTTGAGGAAGTTAAGCCCGGAGATTTAATAACAGCAAAAGTTGATATAACACTTGCAAACGATATAACAGGACCTGTGGCTATAAATGAATTTAAAAAAATTGGTGCGGAAAAAGTCTTTGACAGAGAAAGAGTAGTTTTTGTGCCGGATCATTTTACCCCGAATAAAGACATAAAATCAGCCCAAAATACAAAACAGTTAAGGGAATTTGCAAAAGAACAGGAACTTAAAAATTATTTTGAAGTTGGAAGACTCGGCATAGAACACACTCTTTTGCCAGATCAGGGGATTGTATGCCCGGGCGACCTTGTAATAGGCGCTGATAGCCATACATGCACATATGGCGCAATCGGAGCATTCTCGACAGGCATGGGTTCAACAGACCTGGCATGTACTATGGCTTCAGGCGAAACTTGGCTTAAAGTTCCTGAAACCATAAAAATTATTTTTAACGGCAAATTAAATAAATGGGTATCGGGAAAAGATCTTATATTGCATCTTATAGGAGATATAGGCGTCGACGGAGCTCTTTATAAATCGCTGGAAATAACAGGTTCTGCCATTAAAAACCTTTCTATTGACAGCAGGTTTACAATTTGTAATATGGCAATAGAAGCCGGAGCTAAAAACGGTATAATTCCTCCTGACACAATTACCGAAGAATATATCAGGAACAGGTGTCAAAGACCTTATAAATTTTATAAAAGCGATGATAATGCTGAGTATTGCAGAGTTATTGAATACAACACAGCGGATATTGAACCTACAGTAGCATTTCCTCACCTGCCGGAAAACACAAAACCTATATCCAGGGTAGGAAACGTAAAAATAGACCAGGCAGTCATCGGAAGCTGTACTAACGGAAGAATTTCTGACCTGAAGGAAGCAGCGGAAATTCTTGACGGAAACAGGGTTCATCCGGATATAAGGCTTATCGTGCTTCCAGGAACACAGGAAATTTATCTGGAAGCAATGAAACTGGGTTATGTTGAAAAAATTATAAAAGCAGGCGGAGCAGTCAGCACTCCAACATGTGGACCATGTTTAGGCGGGCATATGGGAATTCTTGCAGAAGGAGAAAGGGCTATTTCAACTACAAATAGGAATTTTGTTGGAAGAATGGGACATCCAAAAAGTGAGGTTTATCTTTCTAACCCAGCAATAGCAGCAGCAAGCGCAATTCTTGGAAAAATAGCTTCACCGAATGAATTATATGAATATCAATAAAAAGATTTAATTGTTATAATTCCTGTTTATAACGAAGAAGTTGTAATAGAAAAAGTCGAACTCACGAACTTTTGAATTTTAAAATTTCTTTACAAATATTTTTTAAATATAAACTGCATTTTGTTTATATATTTAATATATTGATTGAAACAAAAATGATTATATTTATATAACTTTCATCTTTTGAGAAAGCTAATTGCAAATATTATAAAGGAAATTTTTTTAAAGCAATTGTTTTTATAATAATATAAGAGAGGAGAAACAAAAAAGGGTTTAAAAATCTCATTAAAAGAGTAAAAGGAATATTAAAAATTAAAGGATAAAGAAGCATAATTTAAAGGGGATACAAGCGGCAAATAGACTAAACTAGGAGCAAAACCATTTTTTAAAAAGAAGGAAAAAATTTCCGACTTAAAAGAAGTTTAAAAACTTCTTTTTTTGTTTATATATTTAATAATAAAAGTAATATTTTTTTACTATTGACCTATTTAACATTATAAAGATCATTTCCTTTGCTATCTACACAGACAAATACCGGGAAATCTTCCACTTTCAATTTATAAACAGCTTCCGGACCAAGTTCAGGATAAGCGATAAGTTCAGCAGACTTTATTTTTTGGCAAATAAGACATGCAGCCCCACCTGTTACTGCAAAATAAATAGCTTTGTTCTGTTTTATAGTGTCAATAACTTTACTGCTTCGGGTGCCTTTGCCAATCATTCCTTTTAACCCTTTGCTCAAAAGTTGGGGGGTGTAAATATCCATACGTCCTGAAGTAGTAGGACCAATCGGACCTATAACTTCGTTTTCTGTTGCAGGACAAGGACCCGCATAGTATATGACTTGATCCTTTAGTTCAAAAGGTAATTTCTCGCCTTTTTTCAGGCACTCATTGAATTTTTTATGAGCGGCATCTCTGGCAGTATAAATTTCGCCACTTAAAAGTACCCTGTTCCCTGCGTTTAATCCTTCGAGTTCTTCCTTGTTAAAAGGCAAATTAATTTTTTTATATGAAAAATGATTAATACTTCTTTCATTAAAGGATATTTTAAATTCAGGTTCTATATTTTTAGGTATAATAGTATTTTCATCGAGCAAAATTTCAGCATGTCTTGCCGCATGGCAATTCAGGTTTACAGCTACAGGTAAAGCAGCAATATGACAGGGATAAGTTTCAACGCCCACTGCAAAAGCCGTGAATTTACCTCCAAAACCCTGTGTCCCAATGCCTATTTTTTGAATTTCTTTAAGAATTCTAAATTCTAAATTTGCTTTCTCATCAGTTTTTGCAAGTTTCTTGAGTTCTAAGGCAGGAATAACTTTATTCAGCAAAGCTTTTTTAGCGAGCATACCTGCATATTCCATTGTTCCTCCGACACCTACACCTACATACAGAGGTGGACAGGAATTTGGTCCTGCCTTTTTTACAGTTCTTACAACAAAATCGATTATACCTTCCACTCCATCCGAGGGTTTCAGCATTTTGACAGCACTCATGTTTTCACTTCCGCTGCCTTTAGGCATAACAGTAATTTTAACAGTATTTCC
>JAJRUH010000111.1 GCA_024277895.1 Bacteroidota bacterium
CAATACTATAACAAAAGAGTTAAAGAAGGAAAAGATAAAATGAAAGTTATCAATATAATTAGAAATAAAATAGTATCGAGAATTTTCGCAATAGTTCTAAGGGGAACGCCTTATGTAAATACTGTAAAATACATTGCTTGAAAAAATTGTTAATAACTTTTACAAAATTTGCTTGTTTTAATCATAGAATACTGAAAAGCTCAGATGTGCAGCTGAGCAGCAAAAATTTGGTAGTTTTATCAAAAAAAGTGCAAAGGTTTCAAGATGTTTCATTCAAAAACCTTGCACTTTATCACAAAATACAAGTATAAAGTATTGAATTACACCATATTTAGCGTTTTTCAGCAAGCCCTAAGTTAATCTAACATGTACACTTGCCGTATTGCAACGCGGAAAGGTATTATATGTAACATTATTTATTAATCTTGTTAAATTTCAACTCCGTAAAATCAAAATCAGGATTCGGAATGTCCACCTTTAATTCGTTTACTTTACCGTTTTTACCGATAATAAAATTTACGGTACCTTCCGGCAATGTCGGGGAATTACGCAGTTTTATTTTAAACGTTTCATATTGCCAATGGGATAAATCACCTGTTAAAACATCTGACGGCAAAAAATCTAATACTAAATGCCCGTTTTCCTGTCTTACTTCGGCATTGCCGTATAATTTACCTCCGTATATTCCCGTATAATCTTTCAATGCTAATGCCGGTTTTGTATTCGGATTTCTTTCTTTTTCAGCTTTTTCACGATCTTGTTTATCTAAATTATCCATGTATTTTTTCACTTTTAAAAAGAAAGCACTCCAATCATTGTCCGGATTACCGAAATAATCATCTAATACATAATACATTAAAGCTGTAGGCAAATAATTTACACTGTTTGTCAGAATTACAATTCCTATTTTTTTCTCCGGCACAATCATCATTTGGGAAATCATTCCGTCGGCACCGCCGCTGTGGTTTACAACTTTTACACCTTTATAATCAAAAAGTGACCAGCCCAAACCGTATGTACTGAAATGTTTACCGGGAAAATATTTTGCCCATCCTCTATTCATATTATCCGGAGTTTGTGTTGAGTGCATTTCCCAAATTTGTTTTGCACTTAATATAATATCTCCCTTAAATACACCGTTATTCATCTGTAATATAAGCCAGTTACTCATATCTTCAACATTTGAAATTACGGCAGCTGCCGGTGCAACATTATCCCATTGCATATAGGCAATCGGTAACGGGTCTTTTCCTTACGCAACATAATGCGGCATTGCAACATTTTTTTTATTCTTTAATTGCTTCACGGAAAGCAGAGAAGAAGTCATTCCCAGAGGTTTAAAAAAATGTGTGCGAATATAATTTTGCCAAGAATCTCCGGTAATTTCGGGAATAATTCTGCCTGCCGCCGAAACCATAATATTAGAATAACCGAAATGTGCACGAAACCCGTATTCAGGTTTTAGATATCTGGCTCTTTTAATAACTTCGTCTTGCGAATAATTTGTTTCATACCATAACAAATCACCGCTGAATGTTTTTAATCCGCTGCGATGACACAGCAAATCTCTGACAGTCATTTCTCCTGTTACATAATCATTATACATCCTGAACCAAGGTAAATAGTCAATAACTTTATCGTCCCAATTCAATTTTCCTTCATCGACCAATTGAGATAAAGCAGCAGCCGTAAATGATTTTGTATTTGATGCAACAGCAAATAATGTTTTTGAATCAACTTTTCCTTTCCTGCCGAATTCTTTTATACCGTACCCTTTTGCAAAAGCAATACTGTCTCCCTGAACAACGGCAACCGCCATTCCTGGGATTTTCCATTCTTTTAATGATTTTGATAAATAACTGTCAAGTTTTTGAAAATCTATTCCTTGTTCCTTTTGAGCAAAACCGGAAATGGAAAATATTACTATAAATAATAAATTCAATACTAATTTTGTGTTTTTCATTGGTTTTAATTTTTAGAATTATTAAATTTAAAATAACTGTCAGGTAAAAGACCTTTCTCAATCAGTTCTTCTTCATTTATATTTTGTTGAATTAGTTTTCCCGTATAAATATCAAATATCCAGGCATGTATCTTAGGAAAATTACCGGATTTAAATGCCCGTTGCAATACCGGAGTTTTTATAATGTTGTGAGCTTGCTCAATTACATTTATTTCTGATAATCTGTCGCACATTTTATTTTTTTCTTTTATTAAAGACAGCTCATCAATATGCTTAAAATACAATTCATTAACAGGTGATACCCAATTTTCAATAAGTCCTTGATTTACACCGTCAACTGCAGCAGCTATTCCGCCGCAATTATAATGTCCGATAACCACAATATGTTTAATATAAAGATGCTCAACCGAATATTCCAAAACCGATAATAAATTAATATCATTTAAATTCACTTGGTTAGCAATATTTCGGTGAATAAAAATTTCACCCGGTTCTGCTTTTACAAGTGATGTGATCGGCACTCTGCTGTCGGAACAACCAATCATCAGAAACCGAGGAGATTGCGGTCTGGATAATTTTTCAAAATAATCAGGATAATTTTTTAACTTTTCTTGAATCCAAGAATGATTATTTTTCAAAAGTTTTTGGAAATTTAAATCTTTCATAAATTACTCCTCAAAATCAATAAATATAAAATTGAAATTTTAAATTATAAAGATAATAATATTTTTTATATTTCTGAAATACTGACTATTTTTCATAATACAAAAGAATAGCTATGTCAGTTTGACATATAATATATTGTATTTCTGCCAAATAAATAATTATACTTCAAAGGTCTTAAATTTGAATACTCATTTGTGAAAAACGTATTAAATATAACACATTATGAACTTAAATAATTTTACAATAAAATCACAAGAAGCTATTCAGAGAGCATCTGAAATTGCAAAATCAAAGAATCATCAAAGTATTGAACCTGTTCATATTTTAAAAGGTATCATTGAAATTGCAGAAAATATCAGCAGTTTTATTTTTAGCAAACTCGGTGTAAATACCAATAATTTAACAGCAGTGATTGATACTTATATAAATTCTCTTCCGAAAGTATCGGGTGATGCTGAGAGTTATTTATCATCTGCAGGACATTCTGTATTGCAGGATGCTATAAAAATTTCCGAAAAAAGAGGCGATAAATATGTTTCTACGGAAAGTATTTTAGTTGCTGTTTTGGAATCAAAAGACCAAGCTGGACAAATTATGAAAGATGCCGGTATTACAACAGCTGATTTCCTGAAAGTTATTGATGAATTAAGAAAAGGGTCAACAGCCGACAGTCAAACGGCAGAAGATACATATAATTCTTTAAACAGATTTGCCGTAAACTTTAATGAACTTGCTCGTAACGGCAAACTTGATCCGGTTATCGGAAGAGACGAAGAAATCAGACGGGTATTGCAAATTTTATCACGAAGAACAAAAAATAATCCGATATTAATCGGCGAACCCGGTGTCGGTAAAACAGCAATAGCAGAAGGAATCGCTCACAGAATAATTAACGGTGATGTTCCCGAAAATTTGAAATCAAAGCAAATTTTCTCGCTTGATATGGGTGCATTGATTGCCGGAGCAAAATATAAAGGAGAATTTGAAGAACGGTTGAAATCCGTTGTAAAAGAAGTTATTGCATCCGACGGAGAAATAATTCTTTTTATTGATGAAATTCATACTCTTGTGGGAGCAGGAAAAGGTGAAGGAGCCATGGATGCCGCAAATATTTTAAAACCTGCATTGGCAAGAGGCGAGCTTCGTGCTGTGGGTGCAACGACTTTAAGCGAGTATCAAAAATATTTTGAAAAAGACAAAGCTCTCGAACGACGTTTTCAAATTGTTATGATTAACGAACCGGATACAGCTGATGCAATTTCAATTTTAAGGGGTTTAAAAGAACGTTATGAAACACATCATAAAGTAAGAATTACTGATGATGCCGTAATTTCTGCTGTCAAATTATCGCAACGCTATATTTCGGACAGATTTTTACCGGATAAAGCCATTGATTTAATAGATGAAGCAGCTTCTAAACTTCGTTTGGAAATGAATTCTGTTCCTGATGAAATTGATGAAATAAGAAGAAAAATTCAACAATTAGAAATTGAACGTGAAGCTATAAAACGAGAAGGAAAAGGGCTAAAATTTGAAGAACTAAATAAGCAAATTGCAGATTTACAAGAACAATTAGATTCATTTACGGCAAAGTGGAAAGCTGAAAAAGGGTTCATTGATGCCATTCAAGCCAGTAAGAAAAATATTGAAGATATTAAATTTGAAGCAAAACAAGCCGAGAGAGACGGAAATTATGAAAAAGTTGCCGAATTACGTTACGGAAAATTAAAAGAAGAAGAGGCAAAAATTGAACATTTAAAAGCTGAATTGACTGAAATGCAGTCAGAAAGTTCGCTGCTTAAAGAAGAAGTTGATTCGGAAGATATTGCAGAAGTTGTTTCAATTTGGACACATATTCCGGTAAGTAAAATGATAAAAAGCGAAAGAGAAAAATTATTATTACTGGAAGATGAATTGCACAAACGTGTTGTGGGACAAGAAGAAGCAATAACGGCTGTTGCCGATGCGGTAAGAAGAAGCCGTGCAGGAATGCAGGATCCTAAAAAACCGATTGGTTCATTCATATTTTTGGGAACTACCGGTGTAGGCAAAACAGAACTTGCAAAAGCACTTGCTGAATACTTGTTCGATGATGAAAGTATGATGACAAGAATTGATATGACCGAATATCAGGAACGTCATTCTGTTTCGCGGTTAATAGGTGCTCCTCCCGGATATGTGGGTTATGATGAAGGCGGACAATTAACCGAAGCCGTCAGGAGAAAACCCTATTCCGTAATTTTGCTCGATGAAATTGAAAAAGCTCATCCGGATGTTTTTAATATTTTACTGCAAGTATTAGATGACGGAATTTTAACCGACAATAAAGGCAGAACAGTTAATTTTAAAAATACGATTATTATAATGACGTCGAATCTCGGGTCGCATCTCATTCAGGAAAATTTTGAAAATATTGACAGTAAAAATACCGAAGAAGTTATTGAAAAAACAAAATCGGAAGTTTTTGAACTTCTAAAAAAAACAATTCGTCCGGAATTGCTTAACAGAATTGACGAAATTATAATGTTCAAACCTTTAACAAAAAAAGAAATTAAAGAAATTGTTAAATTACAATTCAATCATTTGAATAAGTTGTTGGCAGAAAACAGCATACAAGCCGAATTAACTGATAATGCCGTTAATTATCTGGCTGACAAAGGTTATGAACCTCAATTCGGAGCCAGACCTATAAAACGAATCTTACAAAAAGAAGTTATTAACGAATTAGCCAAAGAGATTTTAGCTGACAAAATTCAAAAAAATTCTATAATCATCATTGATGTTGAAAACAAACAATTAATATTCAGAAACAAATAAAAAACGGGAACTTTGAAGTTCCCGTTTTTTTCATTTAATACAATGATTATGATTTTTTCTCATTATTTGCTTTATTCAAATTAGCCATATTAAACCCGAGTGTAAACCTTAAAGTATTTGCCAAAGGATTTTGTCTTCCGGCTGTAGGAACGACATAAGCAAAATCAAAATTTAATACATTTAATTTAACACCGATACCCAAGGTAAAATATTTTCTGTTTCCTTTTGTAGCATGTTCGTCAAAATAACCGGCTCGAACAGCAAATTGTTTCATATACCAATATTCAATACCTGCGGAATACATCAATTCATGCATTTCTTCTTTGAATCCTCCCGGAGCATCATAAAAAGAATGAAAAATACCGACAGGAACAGAAACATTATTATCTAATCCCAGGGTATCAATCGGATCTCCGGCATCATCCTTAATAATAATACGAGGAGTCGGAACTAACAATTTATTAA
>JAJRUH010000112.1 GCA_024277895.1 Bacteroidota bacterium
GTCTTATACGGTCAGCTCCATCACGACTCCCCCGGGTGCTTGACGGAAGTAAGGGTACGGAGGTCGCAGCGACGCGATATGAGTAGCTTGCCCCTCTTTTTTTGCCTAATCCCAAAAATTCACAAATAATAATTTTTACTGATTACTTTATTGAAGACTTACCGGTAAGTCTTATACGGTCAGCTCCATCCCGACTCCCCCGGGTGCTTGACGGAAGCAAGGGTACGGAGGTCGCAGCGACGCGATATGAGTAGCTTGCCCCTTTTTTTTTGCCTCAAAACTGTTTTTCATCATATCCTTTTCTCATATTTTTTCATAAGTTTGTCCTCTGAATTTTAAGGATAAAAAATGAAAAACCGTTGCACTTGGACAAAAAACAACCCTTACAATATCGAATATCACGATAAAGAATGGGGTGTGCCGGTGCACGACGATAAAAAATTATTTGAATTTCTGATCCTCGATGCATTTCAAGCCGGCTTAAGCTGGGTAACAATTCTGAAAAAACGGGAAAATTTCCGAAAAGCATTCAACAATTTTGATTATGAAAAAATTGCAAAATACGACCGGAATAAAATCGAAGAACTGATGAAAAATTCGGGAATCATCAGAAATAAATTAAAAATAAACGCTGCCGTAAACAATGCAAAAGCATTCATAAAAATTCAAAAAGAATTCGGAACGTTTGATAATTATATTTGGAGTTTCGTAAATCATAAAACAATAAAAAATACGTTCAAAACTTGGGAAGAAATTCCGGCAACAAGCAAAGAATCGGATGCAATGAGCAAAGATTTGAAAAAACGGGGCTTTAAATTTGTCGGTTCAACCATTTGCTATGCGTTTATGCAGGCAGCCGGTATGATTAACGACCACGAAATTACTTGTTTCAGATATGATGAAGTTTAGACTGGAAGACATAAACATCCTATATTAAGTTGATACAGAGTAACTTATAATACAAAATAAGCATGTAAACAAAATAAATATTTTAATTTTATAAACTTTTAACTAAATAAAAATGAGAAAACTAATCAACCTCACATTTGCCGTTATGCTTTTATTTACGGCAGCATGTTCGCAAAACGAAGATGCTAAAAAAAATACCGAAATGACTTTTAAAGAAGATTTAACTTATGATTTCGGAAAAATTAAACAAAACAGTGAAGGTATTCATGAGTTTACATTTAAAAATACGGGAAAAGATCCTTTAATTATTACAAATGTAAAATCATCTTGCGGATGTACCGTTCCGACTTTCCCCGAAAAACCTCTTAAAAAAGGAGAAACAGCAAAAATTCATGTAAAATACGACACAAAAAGAGTCGGAACATTCAGAAAAACAATAACCGTATATTCCAATGCAAAAAATTCGCCCGTAATTCTTCATATTAAAGGTGAAGTTACAAGAATTGAAAAATAAATAACACAGCAAAAACAAACATTATGCCTCAACTATCAGAACGCGGAAATATTATGCCCGCTTCACCTATCAGAAAATTAGTTCCTTATGCCGAAGATGCAAAAAAAAGAGGAATTAAAGTATATCATCTCAACATCGGACAACCGGATATCAAAACTCCGGAAGTTGCTTTTGAAGCTCTGAAAAATTTTGATGTAAAAACAGCTGAATATTCTCATTCTGCCGGAAATGAAAGTTACAGAAAAGGACTTGCCGGTTATTACAAAAAAGTCGGTATAAATCTTTCATTTGAAGATATTCTTATTACAACCGGCGGTTCGGAGGCTATTATTTTTGCTTTTATGGCAACTATGAATCCCGGCGACGAAGTAATTATTCCGGAACCCTTTTATACAAATTACAACGGATTTGCTGTTGAAGCAGGCATAAAAATTGTTCCGGTAACTTCTTATATTGAAGACGGTTTTGCTCTTCCGCCTATTTCGGAATTTGAAAAACTCATAACGCCGAAAACAAAAGCTGTTTTAATATGTAATCCGAATAATCCTACCGGTTATCTTTACTCAAAAGAAGAGTTATTACAACTTCGGGATTTAGTTTTAAAGCACGATTTGTATCTTTTTGCCGATGAAGTCTATCGTGAATTTTG
Source organism: Bacteroidota bacterium (assembly GCA_024277895.1). GTDB lineage: Bacteria > Bacteroidota > Bacteroidia > Bacteroidales > JAADGE01 > JAADGE01. The sequence goes on from JAJRUH010000112.1 coordinate 2,073, forward strand.
CTACGACGGAGAAACACATTTTTCTGTAATGGAAATGAAAGATTTAGAAAAACATGCCGTTTTATTCGACTCTGTATCAAAACGATACAGCGAATGCGGCATTAGAATAGGCGCCTTAATAAGCCGAAATAAAGATCTAACGGCTTCTGCTTTAAAATACGGACAAGCTCGATTAAGCCCGCCCTTATTCGGACAAATTGCTGCTGAAGCCTCTTTAACCGTCGGGGATGACTATTTTAAAGAAGTTTACAACGAATATACAGAACGCAGAAATTACGTTATCAACGCATTGAACAAAATTGACGGTGTTTTTGCACCAATGCCCAAAGGTTCGTTTTACGCCATAATCAGCTTACCTATCGAAGATGCCGAAGATTTCTGCATCTGGTTATTACAAGATTTTAATTATAAAGGCGAAACCGTAATGTTAGCACCGGCACAAGGATTTTATTCTACACCCGATGCCGGTAAAAATCAAGTGCGACTGGCTTATGTTCTGAAAGTTGAAGATTTAAAACATTCCGTTAAAATATTAGAAAAAGCTTTGAAAGTTTATAAAAAGTAAGATTTAAAATAAGACTCGGCAGGTTTTAAAAACCTGCCAAGTCTCTAAAATAGGTTTCTAAAATACCCGACAGTGAATAAAAAAAAATTAAATTTTGACGCAAGTTGCCCGATTCCGATAACGGAATACGACAAAATAATGCTTGCACACGGCGGAGGCGGTTCGTTATCAAATAAATTAATTGAAAAAATGTTTTTTTCGGAATTTAATAACGAATATCTGAACAAAATGCACGACGGTGCCGTTTTTCAAACCAAAAAAGGGAAAATGGCATTTTCAACAGATTCTTTCGTTATTCAACCGATATTTTTTCCCGGAGGGAACATAGGCGAATTGGCGGTTTACGGAACTGTAAACGATATTGCTTGCTGCTGAGCCGTTCCTCAATATCTTTCTCTCGGGTTTATTTTGGAAGAAGGATTGCCGATGGATGATTTATGGAAAATTGTGCATTCAATAAAATATGCCGCCGATAAAGCCGGAGTTAAAATTGTTACAGGCGATACAAAAGTTGTCGAAAAAGGAAAAGGTGACAAAATTTTTATAAACACAACAGGTGTCGGAATTGTAAAAGAAGGGGTAAATATTTCTCCCGAAAATTGCAAAGCCGGAGATAAAATAATTGTCAGCGGAACAATTGCCGACCACGGAACCTGCATTATGTCGTTAAGAGCCGGATTAGAATTTGACACCGAAATTAAAAGCGATACGGCACCTTTAAATCATATGGTAAAAGAAATACTGGGAATTTCCGATAAAATAAATGTTTTAAGAGATCCTACACGAGGCGGTTTAGCCAGCACTTTAAACGAAATTGCCTCATCTTCCGGCAAGGGAATTATGCTTTACGAAAATCAAATTCCGGTAAGGGAAGACGTAAAAGGCGTATGCGAGCTGCTCGGACTTGACCCGCTTTATGTTGCCAACGAAGGAAAACTATTGGTTTTTGTTGCCGAAGAAGATACCGAAAAAGTTCTTAAAACCATACGACAAAACGAATACGGCAAAAATGCAGCCGTTATAGGAGAAGTTGAAAATACAAATGATAAAATCGTAAAAATTAAAACATCAATAGGTACGACAAGAATTGTTGATATGATTTCGGGCGAACAACTGCCGAGAATTTGCTGAGTTCGGTTGCATTATTTCAACACCCAATTTTCAGCATCATCAATATCAGTAAAATAACTGATTTTTTGTGAGTTATTTTTATTTCCTCCTGTCAAATCAAGTTTTTTCAACACACTAATATCAGAAAAAATTAACGCACTCTTATTTCGATTAATCTTACCTTTATTTTCTTTAAAAGTATTAATCATATTTTGTAATTCTTTCTGATCAAAATTATTTTCACATAAACGAAAATCAGAAATTAAGTTATAATTCCGATTAAACATTTTATCATGAAATTCATCATATTTCAATTTTGTATATTCATCCGTGGTAATATCAGCCGATAAAATTTCAATTATGAGATTTTTTTTTGAGATAATTTTATATAAGCTCTTCATATATTAGTATTTTCTTTATGTATTTACCGCCATTTTTCTTTTATCCATTTTATTGCTGCTTCAAGAGTAGAAAAAACGCTGACTTTTACAGTTAAATCACGCATTTTGTGTCCGAAAAACAATGAACTTGCTACTAATTGCGGAGAATCTGCTACAAGAGCACTTTTTTTGTGCTTCATAAAATCAGAATTTTCTTTAATAAATGAAATAATATTCAATATGAAAGATTCGTCAAATTTCATATCAACTTTCCTTAAATCAGTAATCACATTAAATTCCGGATCGAAAGCCGGATGAGAAAATTGTTTATTTTTCATTTTACAATAATCATCAAAAGACAACATCTCAGGCCAAGTTTCATAAATAATCCTGTCTTTAATTTCAATTTTAAATATTATTTCCATCTTTTTTAATCAGAAAAAGATTACTTACAGAACATTTTTCATAAACACTCAAAATTATAACTATTTTTTAAAATACAAAAACCCGCATAAAATATACGGGCTTAAAAAACAGACTAAAAAACACTTTTTACAGAATCTCGGAAATCAGGTTTACGGCATACTTTAAATTTTCTTTTGCCGATTTGCTGAGTCCTTCTTCAAATTCCCACTTATAACCTTTAATTTTCAACACATAAGCATCGGGTTTTTTTCCGTAAACATTCTCCGATAAAGCTAAAACTGCCTGAGGTTCAAGTGCATGTGTTGTATAAGTAATTTCGCCGTTTGATAAACATTTTTCGAATAAACAACTTTCATTTTGTTCTCCTGCAAATGCATCTACAAAAATTACTTTTTGTGCATTAGAAATAATTTCGGCATCTTCAATGTTTAATTGATAGCAATAATGCAGTTCACCTTTAAAAATGTCTTTTTTTTGAATTTCGTCAAGGAATGCCCAGCCCAAGCCGTCGTCTTGCCTGGCTGAGTTTCCTATACCGAAAACAACAGTGCTTTTATGATTTAAATTTTTCATCAATTAATTCACCCTCATTATTATAAATTGATAATTGTAAGGGCATTTTCCCCATTGCATGCGTAGCACAACTTAAACAAGGGTCGTATGCTCTTATTGCAACTTCTACCTGATTTAACATTCCTTCCGTTATTTCTTCTTTTCTATCAATAACATTTTGAGCAACCCAACCGACGGCCTTATTCATCGGATCATTATTATGCGTAGTGGATACAATTAAGTTACATTTTTCAATTTTTCCTGCATCATCAACTTTATAATGGTGAATTAAAGTTCCTCTCGGTGCTTCAATTACTCCTATACCTTCATTTCTTCTGACACCTTCACGCACCAACTCATCTCCCGTAATATCCTCATCATGAAGCAATTCTTTCATAAGTTCGGCAGCATGTAAAGTTTCGATTAAGCGAGCCAAATGCGTGTGCATGGTCATATTATTAGGTTTACCGCCTGTATATGCCTTAAATTCTTTACGTTCTTTTTCGGCAAGCGGTGTTGTTATTGACTTACAAAC
>JAJRUH010000113.1 GCA_024277895.1 Bacteroidota bacterium
AATCCATTTCACACTATTTCCTTGCACTTGTGTAAAATATTTTAGCTGCCCACAGGCACATCATCTTTCAAATTTCTCTTATTTCGCAGTATTTATATACGACTTCAAATGAGAAACTTGAAATCTAATGTACCTGTGAGCTTTTCAGCAAGCCCTATTTATTTAAGACAATCCTAAATGTCGTCTCTTTTCCGAGTTCGGAAAATTTTACGAAGATTTTTCCGGAATGGTAGGATTCAACAATGCGTTTTACTAAAGATAAACCCAAACCCCAACCTCTTTTTTTGGTTGTGTATCCGGGTTTAAAAACTGCTTTAAATTGTGCTTTCGGTATGCCTTTTCCGAAATCGCGTATATCTATAAAAACTCGATCTTTTTTATTTTCGACACTTATTATAATTTGTCCTTTGCCCTGCATAGCATCAACGGCATTTTTACACATGTTTTCAATAACCCATTCAAAAAGAGACTCATTTAACGGAATAAGCAATTCGCCGGATTTATCAAAATTTAATACGTACTTTACATTTTTTGACGATCTTGCCTGTAAATAAGAAACCGAATTTACAATAATTTTATATAAGTTCATTTTCATCAAAACAGGAGTTGACCCGATACCGGAAAATCGCTCGGTTATTGTTTCCAATCGTTTTACGTCTTTCTGAACTTCATTAATTAAATTTGCATCCTCATTTTTTATTTTCAGTAATTCTATCCAAGCAACCAAAGATGAAATAGGTGTTCCGAGTTGGTGTGCCGTTTCTTTTGAAAGTCCTGCCCAAAGTTGATTTTCTTCTGCTTTTCGCGAACTGCTGAATGCCAAATAAGAAATTAAAATAAAAAAAGAAACTACAACGAGTTGAATATAAGGGTAATACTGAAGGCCTGTCAAAAGAGCGGAATCTTCATAGTAAACATAGTTTTTTTTACCTCTTGCATATTCAATTACAATCGGTTCATGTTGATTTTTCATTTTTTGAAGTTCTTTTTTTAAAAAAATTGTATCGTTTACTCTTTTATTATTTAAATTTCGAGTACCGATAATATTTTCATTGCCGTCGACCAGCATTACAGGAATGGTTTTGTTTTCACCGAGAATATTATATAAAGTCGGGCTGACTTGTTCATTAATGTCTGCTCCTGTTAATTCGCGAGTTGCTTCTGCCCAAATTTCTATTTTATTTCGTTCTTGTACGGAAATTTTCTTTACCAAATTTCCTGTATATAAAACAATTCCTACCCCCAATAAAACTGCAAGCAAAAAAAGCCCTGTTTTTAATTTTTGTTTTCGGGAATAAACATTCATATCGGTAAATTTATTTTCAAACGTTAAACAGGCAGATATATTTCAGCTATCGAAATAAATACAGATTAAAAATCATAATAAAAATTACTTAAAGAAGTTTTTAACCCGAACATAATAAATTTCTCATCAGTACTATCTGAACTCCTGATGTCTGCACCTGCATATATCTGCAAATCGGTTCTTCTGTTAATGATATATGAAATTGTTATTATTTTATGTGAAATAATTTCTTTGTCGGGCATCAAAAGATAAGTATCGTTATCAAGCATATAAACATCAGAGAACGTTCCGTTTTTATTCAAAATAATTTTATTAAAACTTAACTTCAATAAAAGATTTTTATATGTAATATTTGATGTAATAAATATTTCGGCAAAATCCGCACCGAAAGGGGTTGATAATTCCTGATTATAATGTGTCCACGTTTGATATTTTAAATATGCATGCGAATATGTTCTCGGCGATGCCGCATTATATTCTGCCTGAAAATACCATTGCAGATTTTTTACTTTTGAATGCAAAACATCAAAAATTTTCATACCGACCTGATATGCGTATTTTTTTTGTTTCGGGTCGTCAATTGCGTATTGTCCGTATGTTTGAATAAAATTGGTCAGTTTAATTTTAAGATTGATTCCGGCAAGAGCATTATTTTCGGAAGCAAAACCGTTAACAGCTGTTCTTACTCCGATTACCGGAATAAAATAATCTGCCGGAAATTTATTGTAATACTCGGAAGTGTCTGTTGTTCTGTATATTAAGCCTTCAAAAATACCGAGTTCAATTCTGTTTTTGTAATTATAAGATAAATAATTAAAGGCACCGTGTTTTTTAAAATGATAACTGTAATAAACTTTTCCAAAATCGTTAAATTGAGTAAACATACTCACATATTTAAAATTTTTATATGAAAAATTGAACTTTACAAACGGATAATTCATTGCATTATCCGATAAAAATAAAGAACGATGTCCTTCGCCGATAAAATTTTTTGCCTGTCCTGTTTGAATATTCAACCAATTAAAAGGTGTATATGACAAATATCCTGAAGCCGAAGAAAAATCATACATACTTTTATCAGTATTGCTCTTTTTTAAAGCACCTTGCCCCGGCACAACCAGCCGGACCCAAGACCAATCATAAATATATGACCTGAATTTTGCCTGATTTTCTCTGAAACTTGAATAATAGCTCAATTTTTTGCCGATATTTCCTTTAATTTCAATACCTCTCGTATTTATGAAATAAGAATTTGCATTAATCTTACCGTATTGAAGATAAAACAAAGGATTTATCGACAGGGTAAAATCTTTTTCTTTTACGGAAACAAAATTTTCAAAAAATAATTTTCTGAGTAACCAAGTTCTGTTATGTTTTGCAAAAAATAATTTTTCCTTATCGGTATCGTAAATTACCGAATCTACATCAAAAACGGCTTGAATTTCTGATTTCAATAAAGGTTTAAATCCCGTATTTACAGGAACATCTGTTTTATTTATATTGAAACTGACAGCATTTCGGTATCGTTCTCCCAACGGTAAATATTGTTGTTGCGAAAAAACATTTGTAAAAACAAAAACCGACAATAAAATAAATGAATATTTCTTTAAAAAGTGCATTAGTAAAACAGTTTTATAAAATTTACAAGTACTTATCCTGCCTGTATTTATCATCTTCTTCAGCTAAAATGTTAATATAATTGTTATAACGTTTGATATTTATTTCTCCTTTGTCGGCGGCTTCTTTCACGGCACATTCCGGTTCGTGGGTGTGTGTACAGTTATTAAATTTACAATTTACGGAAAGTTTTTTTATTTCAGGAAAAAAATCACCTAAGTTTTCTTTAATATCGTCATTTAATCCGAAACCTTTGATGCCGGGAGTATCAATAATATATCCGCCGGATACCGGAAACATTTCGGCAAATGTTGTTGTATGTTTTCCCTGTTTATGATAATCGGAAATTTCTTTTGTTTTAAGGTTTAATCCCTGTTCGAGCAAATTTACAAAACTTGATTTTCCGGTTCCGGAATTGCCTGATATTACAATTATCTTTCCGGTAATTATTTTTCTTATATCATCAATTCCGAAATTTTCCTTTACTGAAATTTTAAAACATTTATATCCTATTTTTTTATATATTTTAATGTGTGAATTCAATCTGTTTATCAGTTCATTATCATACAAATCAATCTTATTGAATAACAATACCGGCTTTATGTGATTTTTTTCGCAGGCAACAAGCCAACGATCAATAAACATTAAATAAGTTACCGGCTTAATTAATGTTATCATTAAAAATGCAAAGTCAATATTAGCTGCAATAATATGCGATTGCTTAGAAAGATTTGTTGATTTTCGAAGTAAGAAGTTTTTTCGCTCAAGAATTGCGGTAATTACACCGATACTTTTATCTTTCTGAAGTTTAAACTCAACATAATCACCAACCGCAACAGGATTTGTTAATCTGAATTCTTTTTTTCTGAATTTCCCCCGAATTTTACAATTAATAATTTTTTCATCTTGTTTAACAAGATAATGGCTTCCGGTTGATTTTATTACAATTCCCTGATTCATTACGACAAAAATAAAATTCTTTATGTAAAGTTTTATATTTTTGAAGAAAAAATGCAAAAGCTCATACAATTTAAGACACATAAACGTTGTGAACTTGTTGACATTACGGAACAAGTGAAATTGGTTGTTAATCAGTCAAATATAAAAGAAGGTATAGTAAATGTTTATGTTCGCGGAGCAACTGCCGGTATTATGATACAAGAAAATTGGGACGATTCGGTGCAGGAAGATGTGCTGACACTTTTAAAGCAATTAGTACCGAAAGGGGTTTGGCTTCACGACCGGCAAGACGGTAACGGTGATTCGCACTTGAAAGCCGGAATTACGGGACCGAGTGAATGTATTCCGATTATCAACGGAGAACTCGGGCTCTCAACTTGGCAAAATATTTTTTTATGTGAATTTGACGGACCACGCAATCAAAGGCAAATTGTTGTTACCGTAAAATAATGTACAATATATATTACAAATTTACATCTATTCCTTACCTTTTAGCATTGGTACAAAAACAAATTTACCGTGATTTTCGGGTTTGTATTGATTTTCGGAAATTTTAATAATCTTTAGCATATCTTGCGAATGGCGCGGTCCTGTCGGCACAACCATTATTCCTCCGATTTTAAGTTGTTTAAGTAAACCTTCCGGAACAGCAACAGCCCCGGCAGTAATCAGTATTTTATCAAATGGGGCGTAGGTCGGCAAACCTTTATATCCGTCACCGTAATACGAATACGGATAATAACCGAGTTTTTTTAATAAAATTTGAGAAGATTTAAACAAAACCTGTTGACGTTCAATTGTAAAAAGTTTAATACCTAATTCAAGTAAAACAGCTGCCTGGTATCCGGAACCGGTTCCTACCTCCAAAATTTTATCTCCTTTTTTCGGTTCTAATAATGAAGTTTGAAAAGCTACGGTATATGGCTGAGAAATGGTTTGATCCGCAGCTATGGGAAAGGCATTGTCTTGATATGCACGTTCTTCAAATCCTTTTGCCATAAAAAAGTGTCGAGGTACATTCATCATTGCAGACAAAACATTTTCATTCTCTATTCCTTTACTCTTCAGAGAATTAATCAACATTCTTCGCAAACCTTTATGTCGGTAAGAATCTGTCATTAATATTCGAAATTTTCTGCGAAAATAAGAACATTCCCGCTTTTTTAAAATTATATCCTTTAAAATTCGTTTTTTTACAATCAAAACTATTATTTTACGTTTTATTTCATAATTGAACAATAACGCTGTTTTCAAATTTATTTTAATGAATAAAAAAAATCAAAAATTAAAATATATTCTTTTTGATTATATAAGTGCATCCCTTGCTTGGTTTCTGTTTTATTTATTCAGAAAATATTATATTGAATCTTTAAATTACGGTTATCCTGTAAATGCTGAGTTTAATATTAATTTTTTTGCGGGACTTTTCGGTTTGCCGATTTTTTGGATTATCCTTTATTCAATGTCCGGTTATTATCGTATTCTTTTTCGAAAATCAAGATTAATAGAACTCGGACAAACATTTATTACAATAATAATCGGAGTTGTTATTATCTTTTTTATTCTGATTTTAGATGATATTGTATTTTCTTATAAAAATTATTATTTATCTGTTTCTGTTTTATTCGGTCTGCAATTTTTTCTTACATACATTCCCAGATTAATAATAACAAGTATTACACAAAACAAAATACGGTCGGGGAAAATCGGTTTTAATACTCTTTTAATAGGGAGTAACGGAAAAGCATTGAATTTGTATAAACAATTAACATCCGGACAAGACAAATACGGATATAAATTTGTGGGATTTATAAATATTTACAATAAAAAAGATCCTACCCTAAACCAATATTTAACACATCTCGGAAGTTATAATAATTTAATTGATACTATAAAAAAACACCAAATTGAAGAAGTTATAATTGCTATAGAATCATCTGAGCACCAAGAGATTGAGAAAATTCTGTATAAACTTCAAAAAATGAATGTAATTATAAAAGTAATTCCTGCTCTTTTTGATGTTTTGACAGGAAAAGCCAGAATGTCGGGTTTTTTAGGAACACCTTTAGTTATTATTTCTCATACCTTAATGCCGGCTTGGCAAGTAAGTTTAAAGCGTATATTTGATATTTTTATTTCGATAACGACAATAATTGTTTTGTCTCCCGTTTTTTTAATTGTTGCAATTGCCGTAAAATCAGAATCTGAGGGTCCGGTTTTTTTCAAACAAAAGCGCATAGGATTACACGAAAAATCATTTTATATCATTAAATTTCGTTCAATGTATATTGATGCTGAAAAAAACGGTCCGCAACTCTCTTCCGAAAATGACAACAGAATTACAAAAGTCGGGCGTTTTATGAGAAAAACTCGCTTAGATGAAATTCCTCAATTTTATAATGTTTTAATCGGAGAAATGTCGTTAGTAGGACCTCGACCGGAAAGGCAATATTATATAGATAAAATTATTGAAAAAGCACCTCATTACAATAATTTACTTAAAGTTAAACCGGGTATTACCTCTTGGGGACAGGTGAAATTCGGTTACGCAGAAAATATTGAACAAATGATTGAACGCCTCAATTATGATATTTTTTATATTGAGAATATGTCTTTATATTTAGATTTTAAAATAATGATACACACAATATTAGTAATTTTAAGAAGAGACGGCAAATAATATTTCAGAGTTTCTTATCTTTACTTTCATTCAATATTTCCGGATTTTTATTTTTTTAACAACCGCCTTCTTCTTCCTTTTTCGCTTTCTTTTTTATAACAGGTGCCGGAGTATTATCTTCTTCAATATTATTATCTGAAGCTGAGCCGGCAGTTTTTAAACTCGGAAGTTCACCCTGTACCATAGGATAATTCATAATATCTTTTTTGGTGAATGCATGACCGATTTTTAAACTTGTTAATTTTGAGTGCATAAATGAGTTGGCACCGTATGTTAAAGCATATGCATTGTAACCCAAAACTTGCAAATATGCAGCGACAAAACTTGCATGCTGACCGGTATAACAATAAACAACAATTTTTTTATCTTTTGGCAGTGTCAGTAAATCCGCATTAATAACCAAACTTTGTTTGGGCGTATATTGAACAGCACCGGGTAAATGTCCTTTTTTATAATTATATTCGGGCCAATAATTTATGATATAATAATCGGAAGGGTTTTTCATTACTTTATCAATACCTATTTCAAATTTTAAACGTTTTAATACAGTATCTGCACGTGCCTCCAAGATATCATATCCGAGAGTTTTACCTGTTTTAATTTCGGGTAAACTTGTTTTGGGCAATTTAGGATTATTTTTTTTCTCCAAAGCGGAAGAATATTTATCAGAAATACGTTTAAGCCATTTTTCTTTTGCTGTATTAATATCCCAAGAACTCATTCCCCGGTTCATTGAATAAACATTTGAATAACCGAGCATTTGTAACATCATGGCGGAAAAGCTTGCTCTGTGTCCGGCATAGCAAACCATAACTATTTTATCATATGTTCCGGCTGCCACATTTTTTTTCATATATGAAATTAAATCTGCCGGATTCACATTCACTGCTCCGTTAATATGTCCGTTAACATAGTCATCATGTCGGCGAACATCTATAACAAGATATTTTTTCAAATTTGCAAGAACATTTTTTGCGGAAATTAAAGTCGGAATACGTTTATTATCGATAAAATTTCCGGATTGTTCAAAGAATTGTATTAATTTTTCGTTTTCTTTAATTTTTTTCGGGGATTCTTTAACAATTTTTTTATTTGCAGGGTTCTCGGAAGAACAAGAACTAAAACCGATTAAAATCGTTAAAAATAATATTGACGAAAAAAAATATTTTAAGATTTTCATTTCTGTAAATTTTAATAATGAACTATTTTAGCAACCGCCTTCTTCTTCCTTTTTAGCTTTCTTTTTTATAACCGGTATCGGTGTATTATTAGAATCGGAAGAAGGTGAAACTGATGAACTGCCGCCGGTACTGTTTATTACAGCTTTAAAATCATATTTCGGTTTTTCGGCAGAATAATCACCGAGCATAGGCGAATACTCATTAATGATATGTTGTGTTACAAAATCATAACCGCCGCCCAAAATATAATTATTTTTATATCCGACTTGAGTTAAAATCATCCACGGACCGCAAGCTCCGCATTGATCGGAATAATATAATACATTGATTTTCTTATCTTGGTTTACGATGTCCGCATATTTTTTATTCAGAATTTTTGACAGCGGAATATTAATTGCTCCGGGTAAATGACCAACTTGATAATCATGTGCCGATCGCAAATCAATAAATCTATATAATGAATCGTGATTATAATAAATATCAAAAAATTTGTCATATTTAATGATATAGTCATGTTTTAAAGTTTTTTTAAGCATTTCTGCAGTACTTATGCGATAAACATGTTTTGGTTTTTCCATACTTATTAAACCGAAAATAACTATTGCAATAAATACAATACCGATAATCGGCAACTTTTTTGATATTTTTTTGCTTTCTGTACTGAAATTTTGATTATCCATAATTTTTAAAATTAAGAAATTTAACAACCGCCTTCTTCTTCTTTTTTACCGCCTTTTTTCTTTATAATCGGAGCGGGAGCACTATTTTCAGCCGGAGCCGATGAAATCGTTCCGCCTCCGAAAAACATACTTGCTGCACGCCTGAAGTTATACAACTCAAATTCTTTTTGCGAAGCTGTTTGAACCGGTTGTTTCGGGCGAATTACAGTTTCAATCCATTTATTAAGTCCGCCTTTCATTACATAATTATTTTTATAATTCATTCGGCGAAGCAAAACCCATGCTTGATTTGCATATACTGTACCGTTTGAATAAAAAATATTTGTTACAATATCTTGATTAAGAACATCTTCATTTACATAGTTTCCGTTTTTATCTTTATTCAAAATACTGTCTAAGGGAATATTAACTGCACCTGTTAAATGATATTTATTATATTCATCGGGACTTCTGACATCTATCAGTGTGGTAAAGGCATCACCGGACATCATTTTTTGAGCAACTTCATCCGTTGTTACATATCGGGTATCATCGTTGATTTCTTGTAAAAGTTGTTCGGGTTTTAGTTCTTTTGAAGTGTGTTTTTCGGGCAGTAAAACCAAAAGTAATGCCAATCCGATAAAAACAACAGCCATAAAAATATATCGTTTTTTTATAATGCGTGTATCACTCATAATTTATGAATTTGTAATTAATATTTTTTTGACTTTTGAGAAACTTTTTGTTGAATATATGCCGTAGCGGCAAATGCAAAAATTGCAAATGCAACAAAAATCAGTAAGAATACTTCTCTGTTCATTCCCAATGATTCGTATATTTTAACAGGTCCTTGATTTCCTGATTTATAAAACTTTTCATAAAACGGATAAAAAGCATCAAAAATTACGACCCCGATTACAAATCCGCCGAGAAACAACATAGCATCAATTTTTCCGATAGCTGACGCACAGGCACTTGTGCCCGGACAAAAACCGCCAATTACAAAACCGAAGCCCATAATTGCACCTCCCAATATTGCCGATCCGGTATAAAAACGGTTTACCCATATTGCTGATAAGTCAATCCATCCGAAATATTCAAAAAATAATAAGCCTATTGCTGCCGTAATTGCCGCCGTAAAAAAGACTTGTAATACCACAAAATCATAACCGTAAAATACACCGGCAAGTTTCCGAGAAGATGAAAATCCGGCACTTTCAAGTATATATCCGAAAGCTATTCCAATAACAAGAGCAATAACAAAACTCCATTCGTCGGATGCGTTAAATAATGGTCCCATATCTTTAAATTTTTTCTTTTTCTAAATTAATTAAATCCATAGTTTTCTGAAAAACCAAGCAATTACATAACCGGTTCCGAAAATCATTCCTACAACTACAAAACCGGATGTTGCCAATACTGCCATACCGTCCAGTCCGGCACCGCTGGTACAGCCTCTGCCGAAAGCTGAGCCTATGCCGAATAAAGCTCCTCCGATAATTGCAGCGACAGCTCTTTTTCGTGAGGTTATTTTTGGTGAATGTTCCAGCTTTAACTTTAATCTGTTGTTTATTGCTCCGGAAAGAAAACCTCCGACAAAAACACCTATTATCATATATACTAATCTGTTTTTTAAAGGGTCTTTTCCGTCTTTTACATAATGATAAAAAGCTGATTGCTCACTTTCTGCATGGGCAGGAATAATGATTTGTTCAACTTTTGCCACACCTCTTTTAAAAGCACCGCTGGCACCTAAACCTTCTCGTGTAAAGAAAAATGATAATATAATGGTAATTCCGAGAAGAACACCTGCCAAATAGGGATTCATATATTTTTTAGGCGGTTTTTGAATTTTAACTTCTTCCATTTTAATGTATTTTATCTTATTAATATAAATATCTGATAACTTGACCCGCATCTACCATAATAAAGCGGAACATCATACCGCCCCAAAGAATTAGAAGACCCGGAATAATAACCGGAATTTTAAATTTTAATAATTCTAATGCTTCAAGTATTGCAGGAATAATTAACCCGAGAATAACAACATTAATCCAGAATGTAACGGTATATGCACCGCCTAAGAAATAATGTGCAGCTTCAACCTTAACTTCCGAACTTGCTAAAAAGCCCATAAACATATGTGTTATAAAAAACAGTTCAATGATAATTAAAAGTAAATCGATTTTACTGTATGCTAATTTTTCGATATGATTTTTTGTCATAATCATAAGCATTGCAGCCCCGGTGGATAAGCCCGATGTTAAAAATAAGGGGCCGAGAATTGCTGTGTTCCAAAGCGGTCGAGCATTAAATGCCGAAAGTAAAATACCGGTGTAAACTCCGAGTATAACAGAAAGTACAACCATAACCCAAGCCCATGCTTTACGTTTATCCTGAGCATACTTTTCAAATTTTTGCAACCAATTAAATTTCCAGTTCCAAGAGTTATTATCTTTTTCTTCAATTATTATTTTTAACAACTTTCTCATAAATCCAATTTTACATCCGAATTTCGGAAAAGCTTCTTTTAAATAGCTTCCTATCCAAACTACAGAAACAGCGGATGTCAGAAGAAGAACCCAGGCACCCCAAGACATGGGGGAATCTAATCGAATTGTTGTGTATAATTGCCAGAAATATGCCGGATGTTTCAAATCTAAGACTAAAGCAAGTAATCCGATTACAATTGCACCGAGTGCTACAATCGGACCGTATTTTACGGTTGTTTGGTATTTGTTTTCTTTACCTGCAATAATAAAATATGCTGCAAAAAATAATAAACCTGCAGCTAATCCTCCGAGAAATAAATATAAAGGTATTTGCCAGTGCCATGCATTAAGGTAAGGATCAATCAAAGGATTCATTCTGCCGCTTGTAATAATTTCTTCTCTCATTTTATTAAGTATAAAGTTTTTATTTCTTTAATTATCAACTGATTATATTGCTAACCAATATGTTTTCAACTTAAATTAAATAGAAAATTTGAGGTTTTGTACCTGCTTCCGGTGCTAAAACTTTTGTTTTTCGAGTTGCAATTTTTTTTGCGACTTCACTGTTGGGATCATCTAAATCTCCAAAGTACATACAATGTGTAGGACAAACTGCCACACAAGCAGGATCTTGTCCGTTTTTTATTCGATGATCGCAGAAAGTACATTTATCAACATAGCCGTCCGGATGAAAATATCGAGCATCGTAGGGACACGATTCAATACAAGCACCACAACCGATACATTCTTCATGCGTAACTTTAACAATACCGCCTTCAATGACATGACTGGCACCGGTAGGGCAAGTTCTGACACAAGGTGTATTATCACAATGATTACATCGTTCCGAACGAATTTCAAGTGCTAATTCAGGATAAGTTCCTTCAACTGTTTCGGAAATCCAATCTCTGGAATATCCGTGAGGAACATTATTTTCCGTTTGACATGCAACAACACAGTCGCTGCATCCGACACATTTTTTAGTGTCTATAGCCATTCCGTATCTCATAGCTTTTTATTTATAGTTTCCTTTGAAGGATAATTATATTAAACTGTTTGTTTTTTTGTAGGTTTTTCCGAAAGAAAGGTTACAAAATTACCTCTCATTCCGGTACCTCCGGAAATTTTGTCATTCATTACATTTGTAATCATTTCGGTATCGGACATTCCTCTTCCGTCAGACCTTTTTAAACCCATTTTTTTATTATTATGCCCGAATCCGTGAACAACATAAACCGAATCCGAACGAATTCTTTCAGTTATTCGCACTTTAACCGGAAATGTAGCAATTATGCCGTCTTGATTTTTAAGCCATATCTTTTGTCCGTTTTTTAAGTCCCATTCTTTTGCAACTTTCGGATTTACCCAAACGCTGTTTTCATCCATTAAATCAAATAGATAAGGATTATTTACAGTTTTACCGAATGTATGCATCGGAGCTCTTCCGTATATAAAACGATAATAACCCGGAGCAGCCTGCGGATGTTTTGTATAAACCGGCATCGGGTCATAACCTTCTTCGGCCATAGCAGTAGAATATAATTCAATTTTCCCGGTATTTGTATTAAACTCAAGATCTTCACCATCACGATAATATAAATCATCATAAGTTCGATCAAAAGTTTTAACACCGATTTTTTTCATTTCTTCGAGTGACGAACCGATTTTTTTGAGTTGCCAATCAAGTTCTTCTTCAATATTTTCGAACTTAAAAAACTCGTGTAATCCTAAGCGTTCTCCTATTTGTTTTGCTATCCACCAACCCGGTTTAGAATCGTACAGAGGTTTTGTTGCCGGAGCTCTTAAAGCAACTGAAGGTTTTCTGTGTTTCAAAACTCTAAGCATATCATACCGTTCAAGATATGTTGCTTCGGGTAATACAACATCAGCCCAACCGGTAATTTCCATCGGCATAGTATCAATTACTGCAATAAATTCGAGATGATTAATTGCATCTAATGTGTTACTGATATCCGGTAAAGACGAGATTAGATTTGTTCCGTAAACAAGCCATGCTTTAAAGTTGCATGTATCTTCTTCGTTAATCATTTTATTTGGGATTGTTGCCTCACAAACTCCCGAAGATATTACTTCATTTACTAATTTATAGCTTCCGGGAAAGGCATCCCTCCAAGTTCTTTTAGGTTTCGGATAAGGCGGATGCGGGTATTTGGGTATTTTAAATTTTTCTGCAATATAAAAACCACCCCTTTTCCCGTAAGAACCGAGTAATGCGTTTAATATGGCGATTGCACGACTTCTTTGAGTATCATCGCCGTACCAGGTAACGTGTCTTCCGGGGTGTACGATAACCGACGGAGAAGCATGTCCCATTTCATAAGCGGCATCTCTAATTTTATTCGGATCTAAGCCTGTTTCGGTTGCTGCCCATTCAGGGGTAAAAGTTTTAACGTGATTTTTTAATTGCTCAAAACCATAGGTGTATTTTTTAACATACTTTTTATCATATAATTCATCATAAATAATGATATGTATCCAAGCTAAAAGAAGAGCTAAATCTGTTGCAGGTTTTATAGGCAGCCAAATTTTAGATTTACTTGCAGCCGTAGAGAATCTTGGATCGACCGTAATAATTGTTGCTCCGTTTTCAATTGCTTGTGACATTTCCTGAACCTGTCCGTTGTGCATATTTTCACCAATATGTGAACCGATAAGAACCATACATTTTGTATTTCGTATATCTAAAGGCTCAGGGGAGCCCACACTTTCGCCGAATGTTGCATCGAAACCGACTTCACGCGGGCCTCGACATTGTGCGTAAGACGGAGCTGCAATATTTGTTGAACCGAATGCTTTTAACATATGTGCAAAATGAGATGTTCCGGAGCCGTGTGAAAATAAAGCTACACATTCGGGTCCGTATTTTTCTTTTATTCTCTGCATATTATCAGCAATTAAATCAAGAGCTTCATCCCAAGATGCTTCCTCAAAATAATCTGTTTCGCCTCGTTTTCCTTTACGCCTTATTAAAGGTTTTTTCAAACGGTCATTATCATAATACATTCCGAGACCGCCGGTACCTCTGGGACACAAACGACCGTTGCTTTGTTGGTCGTCTTTATTTCCGATAAGTTTAACAATCTTTCCTTTTTTATCAGTATAAGTCCATGCCGCACATTTCCAAAAGCAAACTTCGCAGTAAGTTGCTGTTCTCTTTAATGTAGCATCATCAGGAATTTCACTGTCATCTTTTAAAAACCCCGGTATCCAATTTAGTAATGGTGTTGTTGCAATTGCAAGTCCTCCGGCTCCCATCGAAGTAATCTTAATAAAATCACGTCTTGTTGTTTTCATTTTAATCACTTTTATATATGATATATATCACATTAAATTTTAATCAAAATTAAATATATTTATAATAAAATACAGACTTTGAGCATAGATATTCTCAAATAATAAAATGTTATTCAAAACACAATGCTCATATCTTTCATATATTCAGTCAGTTAATGTATTATTTAGAATTGTTATAAAATGGTTAATGTGTTGCAAAACAGCTATGCTAAGAATATTTAAGAAGATATATATCTATTTTTGTTCAGAATTTCACTAATTTTAAATAACGAACAGATGAAATATATGAAATCAAAATATGATTTTTATAAGTTATTAGCAACGTTTGTATTCATTATGTTGCCTTGGTTATTTGCCTTGATATATAATGTGTATTATAAAAAAGATCCTTATCAGGCAAAAATTACGGTTCAAAATTATAATACAGATACTTTGACCGGAGCAGATCACAGCAAATTTAAGGAACTGCAAAAGGATTTTAAGAGTCCGCAAGAAGTTACGAAAGCATGTCTTTCCTGCCATAATAACAGAGGAAAAGAATTTATGCATACGGAACATTTTCAATGGTTAAAAAAAGATTCAATTCCCGGAAGAGGCAATTTTGAAATGGGGAAAAGAAATATTTTAAATAATTTTTGTATCGGTATAAATTCAAATGAGCAATTATGTTCAATGTGTCATGCAGGTTACGGTTACGGAAATAAAAATTTTGATTTTACAAATCAGAATAATGAGGACTGTTTAATTTGCCACGATAATACGGGAACATATAAAAAATCCAATCCGTGCAAGGGACCGAATTTACCCGGTGCTGGAAATCCGTCTCCGGGAGTTAATTTATCGGCAGTTGCTCAGCACGTCGGATTTCCGAAACGTAATAATTGTTTGTCTTGTCACGGTGTTGGCGGAGGTGGGAATAATGTTAAACACGGCGATTTGGAAATGGCATTAAATAAATGTACTCGTGATATTGATGTTCATATGGCATCGAAAGAAACAAAAGATAACAATATGAGTTGTCAAAAGTGTCACCGAACAACAAATCATAATATAAAAGGAGAATTAGCAATGGTTTCATCATCTCCTAAAAACGGTATTTCATGTGTTGATTGCCATACAGATCATCCTCATACGGACAAATTATTGAATAATCATTTCAGGCAAGTTGCCTGTCAAACTTGTCATATCCCGACTTATGCCAAAGTAAATCCGACAAAAATTTATTGGGATTGGTCGTCAGCCGGAATATTAAAAAACGGGAAAGCTCTGCACTATGAAAAAGAAATAACGGCTGATGATACAATATGTAAAACAGGCGATTATATTTTAGCAAAAGATTTGCCAAATTTAAAATCGCGAGATAATTTTGATAATGTAAAATTAGAATACGACGGCAAACATGGAACTGCCGTATTTGCAAATAATTTGAAACCGGAGTATATTTGGTCTAACGGATATTATGACCATCAATTTATTTCCGATAAAATTACAGATACTATTCATCCGTTAATATTAAACAAACCGTTCGGTTCCTATAAAGACAATAAAAATCCTTCGGATAAGAATCACCCTTCAAAAATAATTCCTGTTAAAATAATGAGAGGAAAACAAATTTATGACAGAGGAAACATGAATTTAATCCAACCTAAATTGGCAGGAAAAATTAAAGGAAGCGGTGCTTATTGGGTAGATTTTGATTGGCAAGCATCTGCAAGCACGGGTATGAGATATTTAAACTTACCCTACAGCGATAAATATTCTTTTATTGAAACAGAGAGTATTTGGCCGATAAATCATATGGTTTCACCGAAAGAAAAAAGTTTAACTTGTGAAGAATGCCACTCCCACAACAGCAGGTTAGCAGGACTTACCGGGTTTTATTTACCCGGCAGAGACCACTCAACTATCGTAGATACAGGAGGCGTAATTCTAATTATTCTTGCGTTTATTGCCGTACTTATACATGCAACAATACGTATTATAAACAAAAAGAAATCAAAACATTAATAATTTATTTATTCTAAATATTAATATCGTGAAAAAACAAACATATATATACCGAAGTTTTGAAAGGTTTTGGCATTGGTCTCAAGCATTATTAATTTTTTTCTTAATGTTGACCGGTTTCGAAATCCACAGTTCATATAAATTAATGGGTTTTCAAAATGCCGTTAAATGGCATAATATGGCTGCATGGGCATTTTTAGTTTTGATAATATTTGCAATTTTCTGGCATTTTGTAACAGGAGAATGGAAACAATACATTCCGACATCAAAATTTGTAAAGGAACAATTCAGATACTATATTTCGGGTATTTTTAAGGGTGCTCCGCATCCGACAAAAAAAACCAGATATAATAAATTAAATCCCTTACAAAGACTAATTTATTTGGGTTTAAAATTATTGGTTATTCCCGTACAAGTACTTACAGGTTTTATATACATGTATTATATTTATCCTGATAATCCGATACATGGTTCAAGTATGGGAACAATCGCCGTTATTCATACAATCGGTGCTTTTACATTAATTCTTTTTGTTATAGCTCATGTTTATCTGACAACAACCGGAAAAACCGTTCTTACAAGTATAAAAGCTATGTTGACAGGCTGGGAAGTTGTAGATGTTGATGAAAAAGAAGAACACATTAAACATATGAAAGATGCCGTGGAAAAAAGTGTTGCCGGTTATTACAGGCTGGATAAAAACGGTATTTTTACGGATGTTAATAATGCTTGGCTTAAAATGTTCGGGTATAAGAACAAAGATGAGGTCATCGGTAAACATTATTCTATTGCCCGTGAAGAAAAATATATGAATCGGCTTGACGAACTTGTAGCAAATGTTCTGAAAGGTAATAAAATTATAGGAATTCCGGCAATCAGAAAAAACAAAGACGGAAGTTCGGGTAAGCATATTTTATCGGCAAATCCGATTATTGAAAACGGAGAAATTACGGGATTAGAAGGTTTCGCCTTGGATATTAATGAATCAAACGATTATTCTCAACACATGTATGATGCTGTAAGAAACAGCAGAGCAGGATATTACAGATTAAATTCTGACGGATATTTTGAAGATGTTAATAAAGCATGGTTAGAATTATACAAATACGAGGATAAAGAAGACGTTATAGGAAAACATTATTCAGTTAGTCGATGTGAAGACGATTTGAAAAATTTGGACGATATTTTTAAACGAGTTACCGTAAACGGCGAAACAATTTCAAGCATTATTGCAACAAGAAAATGCAAAGACGGAACTAAAGGAAAACATCTTTTATCTGCAAATCCGGTTTATAAACAAGATAAAATAATCGGGATGGAGGGATTTATTTTAAATTTTCCTGAAGAAAAGTAATGAAGTTCATAAAAAAAAGCACATTAATTTGAATGTGCTTTTTTTGTAATACAAATTATACATATTGCAAATATAATTTATTCAGTTCTTCTTTCATTTTTATTAAATCATTTTCAGTTGCTGTTTGAGAGTAAATTCTGACAAATTCTTCAATATTATTGTACTGAAAAAGAGATAATTGAGCTGCATCGAAATGAGGAAAGTTATGAGAATTTCTGCAAGTATTTACACATTTGCGAAACTCTTCCCATTCAATTTTATCCGGTACGGAAAGATAATAATGAAACTTTTCATGCGAGGTATAAACACCTTTTGCAATTTCTTTTAAATCAACAAATTTTCTTATTTGAACCAAGCTGACATAAGGATGAATATTTTGTTTTTTTAAAATTTTTATACCTGTTTGAATTAATTTTTCAATTATTAAATCGCCTTCCGAAATATGGCTTGCATGAAATGCAACAACCGGAATTACCTTATTAAATAATGTTATATGTGCATAATTCATTTTTAATTTTGCATCATCTTTTTTGAGTTGTTGCCTCAAGCGAATAACTTTTGTTTCCATACATTCATTAAATGATTTAACTGCAATATAAAGAACATCAGGGGTTTTTTGTACCTCCGGATGTTCGGAATAATATGCACCGTACGGACTCTCACTTCGCAAAACCAATCCTTTTGTACATTTCTTACAAACAGTTAAATATTCTTCTTTTTGAAGACACGCGAGACCTTTCATATTACATAAATTTAAAATTTCTCTAATGTACGAATTATTCCTGAATTTTCAAAATATTACGAATGTCTGCCGACAACAATTTTAATTATCTTAAAATTAAGATGAAAAAATGAAACACTTGCTTACCGGTATTGTTGTTTACTTTTTTACATAACACAGAGACCATATTATTATTTATCAATTAAAAATTTACTCAGAGATAATTCACCATAATGTTTTTGCTTTATACATAGGGCTTGCTGAAAAATGCTAAATATAGTGTAATTCAACACTTTATACTTGTATTTTTGTGATAAAATGCAAGGTTTTTAAATGAAACATCTTAAAACCCTTGCACTTTCTTTGATAAAACTACCAAATTTTTGCTGCTCAGCTGCACATCTCTTTTGTATTTTGTTCAATTTGAAGTAGTTATATAAATCTGCATCTCACAAAATCCAAAATAGACGCACATCTGAGCTTTTCAGCAAGCCCGACATAAACATATAGTGTGTAAATATTTTATCCGATGACTCGAAGAACCTGCAAT